>NZ_JBSVWQ010000197.1:0-10337 GCF_054071215.1 Pseudomonas sp. SDO5522_S412
GTTTCGACTGCGCCGGAAGTGGGGCGAATTATAGACTTCCAGAATCTGCCGTCAACACCTTTTTTCACAATACTGTCATATCGGTCAAAAAAGCCCTAAAAAGCAAAGGCCGGCCCCAAGGGGCCGGCCTTCTACTTACCGAACCTACAAGCTAGGAAAGGCAAACTGCGACGCCTCATGACTGGCCCGTTGCGGCCAGCGCTGGGTAATCGCCTTGCGACGCGTATAGAACCGCACCCCATCCGGCCCATAGGCATGCAAGTCGCCAAACAGCGAGCGCTTCCAGCCACCAAAGCTGTGATAAGCCACCGGCACCGGCAACGGCACGTTGACGCCAACCATACCCACTTCAATCTCGTCACAGAACAACCGCGCCGCCTCACCGTCACGGGTGAAGATACAGGTGCCGTTGCCGTACTCGTGATCGTTGATCAACTGCATGGCCGCTTCCAGGCTGTTCACCCGAACCACACACAGCACCGGCCCGAAGATCTCTTCTTTATAGATGCGCATCTGCGGGGTCACGCGGTCGAACAAACTGCCCCCCAGGAAGAAGCCATCTTCATTACCGGCAATACTCAGGCCACGACCATCGACGACCAACTCAGCACCCGAAGAAACGCCGTCCTCTATATAGCCACTGACTTTATCGCGCGCCTGGCCAGTGACCAGCGGCCCCATGTCCAATCCACACGTGGTGCCCGCACCAATCTTCAGCGCCTTGATCTGCGGCACCAGCTTGGCGACCAATGCGTCAGCCACCTGGTCGCCGACACACACGGCAACAGAGATCGCCATGCAACGCTCACCGCAAGAACCATACGCCGCGCCCATCAAGGCACTGACAGCGTTATCGAGATCCGCATCCGGCATCAGCACCGCATGGTTCTTCGCCCCGCCCAACGCCTGTACACGCTTGCCGCGCTTGGTGACTTCGGAATAGATGTACTCGGCGATCGGCGTCGAGCCGACAAAGCTCAACGCCTTGACTTCCGGCGCTTCGATCAACGCATCCACCGCGCCTTTATCGCCATGCACCACACTCAGCACGCCTTTAGGCAAGCCAGCTTCCTGCAACAACTGTGCAATCAGCAGCGTCGAGCTTGGATCACGCTCCGACGGCTTGAGGATGAAGCAGTTACCGCAGACGATCGCCAGCGGATACATCCACAACGGCACCATCGCCGGGAAGTTGAACGGCGTAATACCGGCCACCACACCCAACGGCTGGAAGTCAGACCAGGCATCGATATTCGGGCCAACGTTACGGCTGTACTCGCCCTTGAGGATTTCCGGCGCCGAGCACGCGTACTCCACGTTCTCGATCCCGCGCTTGAGCTCACCGGCCGCATCTTCCAGGGTCTTGCCATGCTCTTCGCTGATCAGCTGGGAGATACGCGCTTCGTTCTGCTCAAGCAATTGCTTGAAACGAAACATCACCTGGGCACGCTTGGCCGGTGGCGTGTTACGCCAGGCCGGGAAAGCTGCCTTGGCCGAATCGATGGCGCTTTGAATGGTTTCACGGCTGGCCAACGGCACCTGGTGAATCACCTGGCCAGTCGACGGGTTGTACACGTCGGCAGTGCGACCGTTTTCGGTGACCAATTGGCCGTTGATCAAATGCTGGATGAGGCTCATGCAGGGCTCCTGAAAAGTTGTTCTATATAGAAGGAGGAATCAGTCGATCTTGTTCAGCACTTCGCCGACCGCATCGAACAAGCGATCCAGGTCCTGCGGCTTGCTGTTGAAGGTTGGGCCGAACTGCAGGGTGTCGCCGCCAAAGCGCACGTAGAAGCCGGCTTTCCACAAGGCCATGCCCGCTTCGAACGGACGCACGATGGCATCACCATCACGCGGGGCAATCTGGATCGCACCGGCCAGGCCATAGTTACGAATGTCGATCACGTTCTTGCTGCCCTTCAGACCGTGCAGCGCATTCTCGAAATGCGGTGCGACTTCGGCCACGCTCTGCACCAGGTTTTCCTTCTGCAGCAGGTCGAGTGCCGCCAAGCCAGCCGCGCAGGCAACCGGGTGGGCCGAGTAGGTGTAGCCGTGCGGGAATTCCACCGCGTACTCAGGCGTCGCCTGATTCATGAACGTCTGATAAATCTCGGTGCTGGCAATCACCGCGCCCATCGGGATCGCGCCGTTGGTGACTTGCTTGGCAATGCACATCAGGTCCGGGGTCACGCCGAAGCTGTCAGCACCAAACATCGAACCGGTACGACCGAAGCCGGTGATCACTTCGTCGAACACCAACAGGATGTTGTGCTGATCGCAGATCTCACGCAGACGCTTCAGGTAACCCTGCGGCGGAACCAGCACGCCGGCAGAGCCCGCCATCGGTTCAACAAACACCGCAGCGATGTTCGACGCATCGTGCAACTCGATCAGCTTGAGCAGCTCGTCCGCCAAGGCAATCCCGCCCAGCTCCGGCATGCCACGGGAGAACGCGTTGCTCGCCAGCAGGGTGTGAGGCAGATGGTCAACATCCATCAGCCCCTGACCAAAAATCTTACGGTTACCGTTCACGCCGCCCAGGCTGGTGCCGGCGATGTTCACGCCGTGATAACCACGGGCACGGCCGATCATCTTGGTCTTGGTCGCCTGGCCTTTCAGGCGCCAGTACGCACGCACCATCTTCACCGCGGTATCGGCACACTCGGAGCCGGAGTCGGTGAAGAACACATGGTTCAGGTTGCCCGGCGTCAGGTCGGTAATCTTTTCTGCCAGCTGGAACGACAAAGGATGACCGTATTGGAAGCCCGGCGAGTAGTCCAACGTACCCAGTTGCTTGGAGACCGCTTCCTGGATTTCCTTGCGAGTGTGCCCGGCGCCGCAGGTCCACAGACCCGACAGCGAGTCATACACCTTGCGCCCCTTGTCATCGGTCAACCAGCTGCCTTCAGCTGCCACGATCAGGCGCGGGTCACGATGGAAGTTGCGGTTGGCGGTGTACGGCATCCAGTGCGCGTCCAGCTTCAATTGGCTGGCCAGGGTGGACGGAGCGTTTTCGGGCATGTTCATGAGCAAAACCTCGCAAGGCAAAAGGCAGCGTCGGGATTGAAAAGCGTTGTTGCAGCTAAATTGCCACGGGGATAAAGTCGGTGAAATCCAACTCTTCTAACCTTCAGTCAGGCCTTCACTAAACTATGAGCAGCCGTCGACCCGACCCACTGGCCCAAGTCAGCGACTTCGATATCCGCCTGTTGCGCATCTTTCGCAGCGTGGTGGAGTGCGGTGGCTTCTCGGCGGCGGAAACCGTTCTGGGGATTGGCCGCTCGGCCATCAGCCAGCAGATGAGCGATCTTGAACAGCGCCTTGGCCTGCGCCTGTGCCAACGCGGGCGGGCGGGGTTTTCCCTGACCGAGGAGGGACGCGAGGTGTACCAGTCGGCGTTGCAGCTGCTCAGCGCCCTGGAAAGTTTTCGCACCGAGGTCAACGGCCTGCACCAACACTTGCGCGGCGAACTGATCATCGGCCTGACCGACAATCTGGTCACCCTGCCCCACATGCGCATCACCCACGCCCTGGCACAGTTGAAGGAACGCGGCCCGGATGTACAGATCCAGATCCGCATGATCGCCCCCAATGAAGTCGAACAAGGGGTGCTCGACGGTCGCCTGCATGTCGGCGTAGTCCCCCAGGCCAGCGCCTTGTCGGGACTTGAATACCAGCCGCTGTACAGCGAACGCTCGCTGCTCTATTGCGCAGTGGGCCACCCGCTGTTTTACGCCGACGACAAGCAACTGGACGACGACCGCGTCAACAGCCAGGACGCCATCGCCCCGACCTTCCGCCTGCCCGCGGATATCCAGGCGCACTACCAGGCACTCAATTGCACCGCCAGTGCCTCGGACCGCGAGGGCATGGCCTTCCTGATCCTGACCGGCCGCTACATCGGCTACCTGCCCGACCACTACGCCAGCCTGTGGGTACAACAAGGCCGACTGCGCGCGCTGAAACCGGCTACACGTTTTTACGATTTGAGCCTCGCTTCGGTCACGCGCAAGGGCCGCCGCCCTCATTTGGTGCTGGAAAGCTTCCTCGAAAGTCTGGCCGCAACGCGCTAACACGGGCCTTACAGAAAAACCTGAGCAACTGGACAGCTTTTTGCAAGACAAGGGGATCTCGAACCGCCAGCCATGAGTTCCCCGCCATGCCGCCAGAATCCAACACCCCCAGCGACCTGATCTACGGCCTCAACGATCGGCCCAAACCTTTGCCTGCATTGCTTGCCGCGTTGCAGCATGTGTTGGCTGCCTTCGTCGGCATCATCACCCCGCCGCTGATCATCGGCTCTACCCTGGGCCTGACCGCCCACCTGCCCTACCTGATCAGCATGGCATTGATGGTTTCCGGTGTGGGCACCTTCATCCAGGCGCGCAGGCCGTTTGGCATTGGCGCCGGGATGATCTGCCTGCAAGGCACCAGCTTCGCGTTTCTCGGCGCCGTATTGTCGGCCGGGTTTCTGGTCAAGCAACGCGGCGGCAGCCCGGAAGACATCCTGGCGATGATTTTCGGTATCTGCTTCTTCGGCGCCGCAGTGCAGGTCGTGTTGAGCCGTTTCATCGGTCAGCTCAAAAGGGTAATCACGCCGCTGGTGACCGGCATCGTCATCACACTGATCGGCATCAGCCTGATCAAGGTCGGCATCACTGACCTTGGAGGCGGCTTCAATGCCCCGGACTTCGGCGCGCCAACCAACCTGGCACTCGGCCTGTTCGTGGTACTGACCATCATCCTGCTGAACCGCTCGAACACGCCATGGGTACGGCTCTCCGCCATTATCATCGGCCTCGCACTGGGCAGCCTCGCCGCCTGGTTCAGCGGCAAATTGGTGCCCCAAGCCTTGCCTGACTTGCCATTGATCAGCCTGCCTACACCGTTCCACTTCGGTTTCAATTTCGATTGGAGCGCTTTCCTGCCGGTAGCACTGATTTATCTGATCAGCACCATCGAAACCGTCGGCGACCTCACTGCCAATTGCATGATCGCCCGCCAGCCCATCAGCGGCCCTTCCTATATAAGCCGACTCAAGGGTGGCGTACTGGGAGATGGCATCAGTTGCATGATCGCCGCCACCTTCAGTGCCTTTCCCAACACCACATTCGCCCAGAACAACGGCGTGATCCAGCTGACCGGCGTGGCCAGCCGTTACGTCGGCTTGTACATCGGCGCGGTACTGTTTTGCCTCGGGCTGTTTCCGTTGATTGGTGCGGTGCTGCAGCAAATCCCCAAGCCGGTGCTGGGCGGCGCAACCCTGGTGATGTTCGGCAGCGTAGCGGCGGCCGGCGTGCGCATTCTCGCCCAGGCCCCGCTGGATCGGCGCAGCATGCTGATCATCGCCACCTCGTTCGGCGTCGGCCTGGGGATCGCGGCGCAACCGAACCTGCTGCACCTGATGCCAACCCTGGTGCAGAACCTGTTCGACTCGGCCATCACCAGCGGCGGCCTGACCGCCATCGTATTGTGCCTGCTGCTACCTGAAGCCAAGGCTCCCGTGGATGCCGCAAACCGGACCCTGGAAAGCGACACTCTGGAGCCGCTTTAAGGGTTTTATCGTATCGGGACTTGTCTGGGGCTTGAGGGTGGGTTATCTGTGCACACGTCGCCTTCATCGATCTGCACGGAAACCTCCATGAGCCTCGAAGTTCCTGCCCACAGCAACCACGCCGGAAAACCTGCAAGCCGCATTCGCCAAAAGAACGAACAAGCGATTTTGCAGGCCGCCGAAGACGAGTTCGCCCGTCATGGCTACAAAGGCACCAGCATGAACACCATCGCGGCGAGTGCCGGGTTGCCGAAAGCCAACTTGCACTACTACTTCACCAACAAGCTGGGCCTGTACATCGCGGTGCTCAGCAACATCCTCGAATTGTGGGACAGCACCTTCAACACCCTGACCGCCGAGGATGACCCGGCGGCCGCCCTGACCCGCTATATCCGCACCAAGATGGAATTCTCCCGGCGCCAGCCACAAGCCTCGCGGATCTTCGCGATGGAGATCATCAGCGGCGGTGAGTGCCTGACCGAATATTTCAGCCAGGACTACCGCGCCTGGTTCAGCGGCCGTGCGGCGGTATTCCAGGCCTGGATCGACGCCGGCAAGATGGACCCTATCGACCCGGTGCACCTGATCTTCCTGCTGTGGGGCAGCACCCAGCATTACGCCGACTTTGCCACCCAGATCTGCCGCGTGACCGGGCGCACCAAGCTGACCAAGCAGGACATGGAAGACGCCGGCACCAACCTTATCCACATCATTCTCAAAGGCTGCGGCATCAAGCCGGCCCTCTAAACGAAGTTACCCATGCCTTTCACGCTTACCGGCCTTTGCGAGTTTCGCGAAGAAATTCGCAAAAGCCGCTTCATTACCCTCGCCGCCCCGATCAGCAGCCCCCAGGACGCCCAGGCCTTCATCGACCAGCACAGCGACCTGAACGCCACGCACAACTGCTGGGCCTGGAAACTCGGCGATCAATACCGCAGCAACGACGACGGCGAACCCGGCGGGACGGCCGGGCGCCCGATCCTGGCCGCGATCGAAGCGCAGGATTGCGACCAGGTCGTGGTGCTGGTGATCCGCTGGTACGGCGGCATCCAACTGGGCACCGGCGGCCTGGCCCGCGCCTATGGCGGCGGCGCGAACAAATGCCTGCAAGCCGCCGAACGCGTCGAGCTGATCAAACGGGTGCCGCTGAGCTGCTCCTGTGGTTTTGCCGAGCTGCAGTTGGTGAAGCTGCGAGTGGCCGAACTGGGTGGGCTGGTGATGGAAGAAACCTTCACCGCCAATGGCGTCGACCTGCAGCTGGCCCTCGGCGAGGCACATATCGACACCCTGCAAGCGCAGCTCGCCGACCTGAGTCGCGGGCGCATTCTGCTGGAGCGCTGAAACTGCCCACATCTACTGTGCACCTGCCTGTGGATAACCTGAGCACACTCGCCTGTAACCCTTCTGTCACAAGGGTTTCAGACGGTTGTACAGTTTTTGTTCAAGGCACTGCACGAAAGTATTAATCCAGCTCAAAAACAGTCAGTTAGGCGGGTTATGTCCTTTAGAACAAAGGGCCACAGCGCTTATATCCACCGGTCACGCTTGCGCACAATTACTGTGGAGCAACCTGTGGATAACCCGTGCAAGAGTCACCCCGCAGCAGAGCCTGCAACGTTCCGGCACAACTGAGCGTTTTTTGATCAACTTGCTGCTCGGCGCACCGGTATCAACTGAGCCACCGCCCACAGCACTTCAAACACCACGACAATCACCAATACAGTACTGGCACCATGGGCCAGCGCGTAGATCTGCCAGGTGGCAAACAGCACTCGGCCGGCGGCGTCGTAGCGGCCAAAGATCGCTTGTGGGTCGCGGATTCGCAGCACCGACCACACGCAGACAATCGAGCCCATCAGGTTCGCCATCAACATATGCACAGGCGCGAACGGCGGCAGCTCGCCGGGCAGGTTCAACGCCACCAGGGCGTTATGCAGCAGGACAAACGTCCAGGGTGTGACCAGTGCGGCGGTGACGATCAGGTCGTACCAACCGCTGGCCCGAACCAGTCGACGGTATTGGTGTGCGGTCCACATAGCCGTAAGCTCCTTAAATTCAAGAAGCCAGCAGGCTAAAGCCTGGAGTATGCTCCAGGGTCAAGCCCCCTTGAGCCCTCTACATGCGTATCGGCGAATTAGCCCAGGCCAGCCAGGTCAGTCGCGACACCCTGCGTTTCTACGAGCAACGCGGGCTGATTGCCGCGCAACGCAGTGCCAACGGTTACCGTGACTACCCCGCCGACATGGTGCAACTGGTGCTGTATATCAAGACCGCCCAGCGCCTGGGCTTCAGCCTGGGTGAAATCGGCAACAGCGTCGGCGCATTATGGCAAGCTCCAGACCCCGACAGCGCCGTGACCCAGCTCCTGCAAGACAAGCTCAACCTGATCGAAACCCGCATCGCCGAACTCGACCAACTGCGCCAGGAGTTGCAGCAAAGGCTCGGCCAGCGTTGTCCACTGAACCCGTGAACCTCCACCGTCAAAGGAAGCCATTCATGTCCACTTCAAAAACCGCACTGATTATCGGCGCCTCCCGGGGCCTGGGCCTTGGCCTGGCCAAGCAACTGCTGACGGACGGCTGGGAGGTGACCGCCACCGTGCGCGACCCGCAAAAGGCCGATGCCTTGAAGGCCTTGGGCGAGGTGCAAATCGAAAAGCTCGACATGGATGACCAGCAGGCGGTAATCGCCCTCAGCCAGCGCCTCAAGGAAAAAACCTTCGACCTGCTGTTCGTCAACGCAGGTGTCAAAGGCCCGGCCAACCAGGAACCGGGCCACGCCACCCTGGCGGAAGTCGGCCAACTGTTTTTCACCAACGCCGTGGCGCCGATCAACCTGGCCCAGCGTTTTGTCGGGCAGATCCGCCCAGGCACCGGCGTGCTGGCCTTCATGAGTTCGATCCTGGGCAGTGTCACCATTCCCGACGGCTCGGACCTGGCGCTGTACAAGGCCAGCAAGGCCGCCCTCAACTCCATGACCAACAGCTTCGTCACCCAATTGGGCGATCAGAAACTGACCGTGCTGTCGTTGCACCCGGGCTGGGTGAAAACCGACATGGGTGGCGAAAACGCCCACATCGACGTGCCCACCAGCGTGCGCGGCCTGGTTGACCAGGTGAATGCCTACACCGGCAAGGGCGGCCATCACTTTGTGGACTACAAGGGCGACACCATCGCCTGGTAAAAAAACCGGGATCGTTATCGGCCGATTGCCGTCGATAACGATCCACACGTAAACTGCGCACCTCGCCCTCCCCGGCGACCCTGGATCAGCAGACAGGGCAACACTGAGCTGGCAAACCTGAACCCATCATTCAGAGGAGCCGGCCAATGCCTGCGACCCGTATCTGGTTAAAAAACCCCCTCGCGATTTTCACTGCCAATGGCCTCGACGCCCGTGGCGGCCTGGTGCTGCAAGACGGTGTGATCACCGAAGTGCTGGGCTGGGGCCAAGAACCCGCCGTGCCCTGTGGACAAGTATTCGATGCCCGTGAGCATGTCGTCCTTCCTGGACTCATCAACACCCACCATCACTTCTATCAAACCCTGACCCGCGCCTGGGCGCCGGTGGTCAACCAGCCGCTGTTTCCCTGGTTGAAAACCCTGTATCCGGTCTGGGCCCGACTCACCCCGGAAAAACTCGCCCTGGCGAGCAAAGTGGCCCTGGCCGAACTGCTGCTCTCGGGCTGCACCACGGCGGCAGACCACCACTACCTGTTCCCGGACGGCCTGGAACAGGCGATCGACGTGCAGGTCGACAGCGTGCGCGAACTGGGAATGCGCGCCATGCTCACCCGCGGCTCCATGAGCCTGGGCGAGGCCGACGGCGGGCTGCCACCGCAACAAACCGTGCAGCAAGGCGAAGTGATTCTGGAAGACAGCCGCCGCCTGATCCGCCAGTACCACGAGCGCGGTGACGGCGCACAAATCCAGATCGCCCTGGCGCCCTGCTCGCCGTTTTCCGTCACCCCGGAAATCATGGAAGCCAGCGCCGAGCTGGCCAACAACCTCGACGTGCGCCTGCATACCCACCTGGCGGAAACCCTCGACGAAGAAGACTTCTGCCTGCAGCGTTTCGGCCTGCGCACCGTGGATTACCTCGACAGCGTCGGCTGGCTAGGCCCGCGCACGTGGCTGGCCCATGGGATTCACTTCAACCCGGAAGAAATCGCGCGCCTCGGTGCGGCCGGAACGGGGATCTGCCATTGCCCGAGTTCCAACATGCGCCTGGCTTCGGGGATTTGCCCGACCCTCGACCTGCTCGCCGCCGGCGCCCCCATTGGCCTGGGCGTGGACGGTTCGGCGTCCAATGATGCGTCGAACATGATCCTGGAAACGCGCCAGGCCCTGTACATTCAGCGCCTGCGTTACGGGGCGGAGAAGATCACCCCGGAGCTGGTGCTGGGTTGGGCGACGAAAGGCTCGGCACAGTTACTCGGCCGCAGCGATATCGGCGAACTGGCCGTAGGCAAACAGGCTGACCTGGCGTTGTTCAAACTGGATGAGCTGCGCTTTTCCGGCAGCCACGATCCAATCTCCGCATTGCTGCTGTGCGGCGCCGACCGCGCGGACCGGGTGATGGTCGGCGGTAAATGGCGGGTGATCGACGGGCAGGTCGAGGGCCTTGATTTGAAAGGTTTGATTGCCGATCACAGCCAGGCGGCGCGGGAACTGATCAACCGGACTTAACTGAAGAAACACTTTCCAAATGTGGGAGCGGGCTTGCTCGCGAAAGCGTTGGGTCAGTCAACACCTCTTGCGACTTACCCTCCGTCTTCCCGAAC
>NZ_JBSVWQ010000198.1:0-10272 GCF_054071215.1 Pseudomonas sp. SDO5522_S412
TTGGGTGACTGACACACCGCATTCGCGAGCAAGCCCGCTCCCACATTTGGATCGCGTTTCATTCAGTTGGGCATTCCATCTTCAATCGCAATCCCTTGCGCCCGCATTTCCTTGATCAACCCCGCCCTTGTGCCCGGCAGATTGAGCATCGCTTTGTGCCGTAACTCAGTCACTTCCGCAGCGCTATAGGGCTTGTAATCCACCGGCGTACTCTTGCCCGCCATCCCGTCCGGGCGCATCAGCCAGTTCAGCAAATCCGCCAGTTGCCCATCGTTCAGTGCCGACTGCGACATCCCCGGCACCCGTACCAAAAACTCCCGCCCGCCTGGCACCTTCAGAAAGTTGCCGACAAACCCGGTCATCCTCGGTGTGTCGTTTGCCGCCGAGCCCATGCCGCTGCCCAGATGGCAGCCGGCACACTGCAGCTGATAGTTGGTCGCCACGCTGTACCCGGCCTGGGCGATCGGCGTTTGCGGCGACTCATTGCCCGGTGCGTGCTTCTGGTTTGGATTGGGAATGGCCCGAGCCTGGGCGAGCGGGGTGGCGAAGACACACATCAAGCTCAGCAAAAACAACGTACGCATGACAAGCCTCTTGCACTGACCTGTGGCGAGGAAGCTTGCTCCCGTTGGGCTGTGCTGCGGCCCCAAGATCTTTGGGAGCGCTTCGCACTCCAACGGGAGCAAGCTCCCTCGCCACAAGGGTGAGTTAAACCGCGACGCCGCGAATGATCGAGACCGTGCAGTGGTAGATGTGGGATTTGGCCGCCAGGCACCAGTTCACATCGTTGTTGTTGAACGGCCGGTACGCCGGTTCCTCACTGTCGTTACGCGTGCACGCGCACTGGGCGCAGCTTTGCTTACCGCAGCAGTCGTTATAGGAAATGATGTAGTCCTTGCCATCCGCCGGGTTGCGGCAGGTGCCGATCCAGGTCACCTGGGACGCCTCGGTGCCCGGTGGGCAGGAGGTCACCGAGCCGCCACAGCAACTGCACAGGAAACCGTCGATGGAGCAGTAGCGCCAGTAGTCGCAACTGTTCGGGTCGCCCGGGTCACCGGCTTTCGGGTTATCGGCAGCCAGCGCCTTGCTGGTGCGGTCCAGGGGCAGCAGCAGGGGCAACGCGGCGCCTGCGACCATCAGCGAACCCATACGGGCCAACAGTTTGCGTCGCGACGTGGTGTCGGCCAGGCGACGGGTCGAGCGCTCGAATAACAGATCCAGCAATTTCATGAGAGTCTCCCTGCCTTAATCAGTGGCTATGGCCGTGGCTGTGGTCGTGGGGCTGCGGCTGGCTGTTGAGGTATTCCTGCAGCGTCGCGCTTTTCAGGTGTTCGACTTCGAACAGGCTGTCCAGGTGCTCGCGGGAATTGACCAGGCCCTTGGCGCGCAAGGTGCCGCTCTTGTCGATCAGCGCGGCATACGGCAGCTTGCCGATCTGGTAGGTCATGCCGACTTCCGGGCCGACCACGTAGGTGACGTCGTCCAGCTTGTGTTCGGTGATCAGCGCGTGCTGGGCTTCCATGTCGCCGTCGCTGATAAACACCACATCGAGTCGGTCAGCCTGTTCCCTGGCGATGGACTTGATCGCCGGCAACAGGGATTTGCAGATCGGGCAGGTGGGCGAGAGGAAGAACAGCAACTGGTTCTTCTCACCGGCATAGCCGAAGTTCACCGGGCGGCCTTTACGGTCGGAAGCGGTGACTTGCGGGGCCGGCTCATTCACCGCCACGCCCTTGTCGACCATCAGTGCGCCGGCCGGGGCGATGCGCCCGTGCAGCACACCAATCTGGCGCACCAGGCCCATCACGGCAAACGCCAGCGCCAGCAGCAGTACCCACAGCAGTACGTTGGAAACAATAAGGCCTTCCATTGATCACCTACCAATCAGTTTGAGCAGAAGAGGGGAGTTCGCCAGCAGGCCATCGGCTGCAGCGTAAATCAGCAGCGCGACGGCGCTGGCGGCGACGGTGACGAAGCCGTCGAAAAAACCCAGGTCACGGGCAATCGGCAGCACGCTGGCCAGCAGGGCCACGGCCACCAGTGCGCCGTTGCGCAATAGCAGGATCGGCCGCAACGGCTGCGCCTGGTCGGGGCCTGCGCAGCCGCAGTCGATGTCCCGGCGGCCGCGCCACAGGTTGATGCCAATGGCGGCGGCGTACAGTGCAATCAGGCCGGCGGCGCCGAGGGCGGCCCAGGAACGGCTGGCCGGCACCAGCAGGGCAAAGGCAATCACCAGTTCCAGCACCGGGATTACCCGGGCGGCGGGGCGAGTCACTGCCTCTGGCAGCAACTGGTAATCGGCCAGTTGCCGGGCGAAGCGTGCCGGTGCGCGCAACTTGTGGGTCGCGGCACTGGCCAGCAACACCGCGATGGCGAGGGCGCTGGCAATGATGAAGATCGGGTCGATATGCATGGCCGAACCTCTTTAGTAGCTCATGATCTGGGTTGCGGTCTTCGCTACCTTGGCCATGCTACCGGTGAGTTTGTTGGTCTTGAGGTCGAAGATCTGCAAGCCGCCTTCGACGTCGGCGCCCAGCAACAGGGGCTTGTCGTCGCCGGTGGCCTGCATGCTCCAGACCGGGGCCGGGGCTTCCAGGGTGGCTATCTTCTTCATGGTCTTGAGGTCATAGGCCCAGATGATGGTGCTCGGGTCTTCCCACTTCATCGGCTCGTGGTTGTCGTGCATCAGCACGTACATGCGGTTGAGCTTTGGTGCCACAGCCATCAACTGCCAGCCACCCGGGGCCCAGCCGGTTTTCTTTTCCGCATCGGTGGTGAGTGACCAGGACGGCAGGATTTTCGGCTCATCGCCGGAGAAATCTACCGGGCGGATGGTGCCGGTGGTGGTGGTGAAGTAGTAGGTGTCGCCCACGTTCACCGCGCGTTCGTTGAGCTTCTCGGCGTTGGGGTCGAAGAAGTGCGTGCGGTTGCGCGAGGTTTCCTGGCCCTGCTCGTTCAGCGTCACCACTTGCAGGCTGCCGTCGCCGCACAGGGAGGCGAAGCGGCGAGTGCCGACCGGGTAATTGAGTACGCAGCCCGGGATCGCGATTTCGGCGGTGACGGAGCGGGACTGGGTGTCGACCACGGTCACCGAGGTGGAGGGTGTGAAGTTGTAGACGTAGACGAAGCGGTCATCGCCGCTGGTCTTCAGCCCATAGCGCTGGGTCAGGGATTCGGCGCGTTTGTTCGGGATCAGCACTTCCCAGGCGGGCGACAGGCTGGAGCTGTCCCAGGCGGTGAGCACATCGGTGCGATCGCCCCGGGTGCCGCGGGAATAGTAGATGTCGGCGCTGTACAGGGTCTTCTGGTCGTGGCTCAGGGCCGAGGGCGCGGCGAAGCCGGTGGGGACCATGCCGAGGACGCGCTTCTTGTCGGGATCTACCACGGTGACGCGGCCGACCACGAAGCTTTCGAATTCGACGTCTACCACGAATGCGCGGTGGGCTTCCGGTGGAAAGGCCAGGGTGGTCTGGCCGATGGTGTCTGGCGGTAAATCCGCCCGGGCGCTGTTCAAGCCGAGTACAAGCAGGCCCAGACCCAGCGCTGACTGTACGTTGATCCTGTTGCTTCGCATTAGGGGCACTCCCTGAATTATTGTGTTTTGCTAATCGCGGGTGCTTTGGCAGATTCTTGCAAGTGGATTCTGCCTTGTGGGGCGATTGCAAGAATTGTTGTGTCTGCCAAGTGGTTGTGTGTCTGTGCCAATGGTTTGGGGAGGGGGGTATATCGGTTATTTTTGTTATGGCTGAAATGGGTTCCGCTCTTGCAGCGGCTCACTTTTGAACAGCCCTGTAGGCGCTGGCTTGCCGGCGATGGTCGTTAACGATGACGTTGGCATCCTGAATAAACGCGGCGACCTCACGTTTTTCGCCGGCAAGCCGGCTCCTACAGAAAAGCCGCTTCGCAAATGCCCCAATCTCACGACCCCACCAAAGGCAACGAAAAACTGAACACCGCCCCACACGGCTCCAGATTCTGCGCCCAGATATCCCCCTGATGCCGACCAATGATGTTCTTGCACAACGCCAGCCCAATCCCGTTACCACCCACCTTCGACGAAAAGAACCCGTCAAAGATTTTCTCCCGCGCCACGGCCTGAATCCCGCGCCCACAATCCTCGACACTCAACCGCGCCACGTTTCCATCCCGGCAGGCATGCAACCGCAGCACCCGACGCTCCACGGGCAGCTCACTCATCTCTTCAATGGCATTGAACGCCAGGTTCAGAATCACCTGCCCAATCAGCACCCTCTCGCACTGCACCATCAGCGGTTGCGCGCTCGGGACGATCTCCAGCCGCACCTGACTCGGCTCGGCCCGCAGGCTGATGAAATATCGGGTTTCCTGCAGCAACTCATTGAGGTCCACCCACTCCGCGCTCTGCTCCAGCTTGACCACATAATCACGCACACTCTTGATGATCGTTGACGCATGCTCGACCTGCCGCACGGCACTTTGCAGCCCCCAGTTCACCCCCTGGTCGGCACTGTGGGTATCGCCCAGACGAATCAAAACCCCCTCGATAAAGTTGCGCGTGGCCGCCAGTGGCTGGCTCAACTCATGAGCAATCGCCACCGCCATCTCGCCCATGGCGTTGTATCGGGCCAGGTATTCAAGCTGCTGTTCACTGACACGCCGGGCTTCCTCGGCGCGGATCAGGTCCCGCTTCACCTTGTCTTCCCGGGAAATATCACGGAACTGCACCATCAGCACGTCGCGCCCGTCCAGGTGCACCAGCGTCGCGACCGCTTCCGAAAGAATCTCCACCCCGGCCTTGGAGCGATAACACCACTCGATGGTGCGCTGGCCACTGCGGGCCGCTCGCTCGAGCCAACGCAGGCCGATGGAGCGCTTGTACTTCGGTGCGTCCCGGGTCATGTCCGGGGCCTTGAGCGGGATCAGTTCTTCCAGGGTAAACCCCAGCGCCGACAGCGCCGCGGTGTTGGCCCAGAGGATGTCCTTGCTCTGCGCATCGTGAAGGATGGTGCAGATCGGCATGGCTTCGATCAGGGTGTGGAAATCATTGTTATTGGGTAGGTACATCGCGTAGCCCTTGGCGGTGGAGGGGACGACTACGGTGGCAAGTTATACCGGTTTGCATCCGGGGGCACGCTCAGAAGTAATCGGGGGCGCACTAGGGGATTTCTTTAGCCGGTGGGCTGCACGCCCCAATAGTTGACGGTGGTCGGGCTTTTTACACTGGACCTATCAACGCCCGACACGGCGTCCATAACAACTACAACGGAGAAAGCCCATGCTGCGTTCGGCCCTCGTGCAACCAGACGCTTTACCCGACGTGCAGCCCGCGCTGTTCCAGCAGGTGCTCGATGAAGTGCGCCAGCGCCGCGACGAGTTCGACGCCGGCTCCCACGTGCCACGGGACATGATCGAACGCTTCAAGCAGGTGGGCATCTACCGGGCGGCCACGCCCCGTTGTTTCGGCGGCGATGCCCTGGCCCCCGCAACGTTCTTGCAGATGATCGAGCGCATATCCGAAGCCGATGGCTCTGCCGGCTGGGTCGCCAGCTTCGGCAGCGCCGGGGTGTATCTTGCGGCCTTGCCCCAGGAAACCCTCGCCGAACTGTATGCCGACAGCCCCGATCTGGTGTTTGCCGGTGGCCTGTTCCCGTTGCAGCCGGCGGAAACCGTCGAGGGCGGCTGGCAGGTCAACGGCACCTGGAAGTTTGCCAGCGGCTGCAAAGGCGCCGACCTGCTGGGCGTGGGCATCGGTGCGGCGGGCGGCAAGCCACGCACTGCCGTGTTCAAGCCCGGCCAGGTTGAAATCATCGAAAACTGGGACGTGGTCGGCCTCAAGGGCACGGGCAGCCATGACCTGCGAGTTACCGACCAATACATCGACGAGCGCTGGACTTTCATCCGTGGCGGCGCCGCCACCATCGACGAGCCGCTGTTTCGTTATCCCTCGATTGCCTACGCCGCCCAGGTGCTGGCGGTGGTCAACCTCGGCCTGGCCCGCGCGGCCCTCGATGAAATCAGCGCCATGGCCAGCGGCAGCGGCATCACCGGCGCGCCGAAACTGGCGGACCGCGCCTACGTGCGCATCGAAATCGCCAAGGCCGAAGCCCGGCTGAGCGCCGCTCGGGGCTTTTTCTACGGCGCCACCGAACAAGTGTGGAACTCGATCCTCGCCGGCAACCCGGTCACGGCCGAGCAAACCAGCCTGCTGCGCCTGACCGCCATTCACGTGTCCCAGGCCGGCGCCGCCGTGGTGCAGAGCGCCTACAGCCTGGCGGGCACCACCGCGATCTACCTGCGCCACCCGCTGCAGCGCTACCTGCGCGACGCCATGGTGGTAACCCAGCACGCCTTCCTCAGCGAAGGCCTGTACGACGGCGCGGGCTCGGTGTTCCTCGGCGTCCCTCCATTTCCTGGCTACATCTGACTTTCAAGGATCAACCCATGTCCCAAGCCACTCAAGAACCGCTGCGCGTCGTCTTCTGCATCGGCATCACCCAGAACTTTTTCGACCTGCCTACCGGCGAAGGCCTGAGCGTGTGGAAAGGCTTCAGCCAGATGATGGGTGACCTCGGCGCCATGCCGGGCATCAACGTGCTGGGGGCGATGGATGACGACCGCTTGATGGTCGGCCCGTCGACCACCTCGCCGTGGACCGTCTACATCATGGCCGACGTCGACTGCCACCAGTCGGTGATCGACGCCTGCAACCTGTTCCGTACCACGCCGGTGGGTGAATACAGCCTGTGGCGCTACGCCAAGGTCGAAGCACGGATCGGCCGCCCGCTGACCATTCCCGAAGCGGCCAGGGTGTGAGCCATGGACCTGTTGCAGCGTGTTGAAACCCTTGAAGGGGAGAGCCAGGTAAGGCGCTTGATGGCGCGCTACATGGACCTGTGCGACGTGCCCCGGGCGGCGACCAACGTTCGCGAGTTGGCCGAGTTGTTCACCGTGGATGCGGTGTGGGAAGGCATTGGCACAAGTACCGCGCAGACCTTCGGCCAGCATCGGGGGCGCGACGCGGTGGCGGCGTTTGTCGGCAGCTACCTGCCACCGTCGGAACACTTTGCGCTGAACCTGCATTACCTCACCAGTGAGTCGATCCAGGTAGACGGCAGCGCGGCTGCAGGGCAGTGGATCATGCAACAGATTTCCACCTACGCCGACCAGCGCAGCGAGTTGTTCGGCACGCGGCTGACCATCGATTTTCGCCGTGTCGACGGCACCTGGCTGATCGCGCATTTCCGTACGCAGCGCCTGTTCAATAGCATGTTGGGGGTGAACCCATGAGTACCTTCGTCAGCGAATTTTTACTCGGCGGCAGCGGCCGACGCGTGGCCATCAAGGATTCCATCGACATCGCCGGGTATCCGACCCGCTCGGGCAGTCGTGCCTTTGCCGATGCTCCGCCGGCGACGCGGCATGCGCACGTGGTGCAGGCGGTCCTGGATGCCGGCTGGCAGATCGTCGGCAAGACCAGCCTGCATGAACTGGCATTTGGCGTCACCGGCATCAACGACTGGAGCGGTACGCCCGTCAATCCCCAGGCGCCAGACCGCGTGCCGGGCGGCTCCTCCAGCGGTTCGGCCGCGGCGGTTGCGGCGGGCCTGGCGGATATCGCCATTGGTACCGACACCGGCGGCTCGGTGCGGGTGCCGGCGGCGTGCTGCGGGATTGCCGGGTTGAAACCGACCTATGGCCGAGTCAGCCGCATTGGCGCGCAACCGGCGGTATCCAGCCTCGATTGCGTCGGGCCGCTTGCCGCGAACATGCAGGACCTGATTGCCGCGATGCAGGTGATTTGCCCGGGTTTCCAGCCACAGGCGGCGCCGTCCGGCAGCGTGCCGGTGGGCTTTCTGGATGTGGCCTGTGAGCCATGGCTGAAGGCGAGCCTGATGGCTGCCGTCGACGCGGCCGGCTGGCGTCAGCAGCGTCTGCATCTGGACGACTTTGACACGGCGTTCGGCGCCGGCCTTACGGTGATTAACGTCGAAAACTGGGCAGCCTTCGGTCACCTCACCGGCAAGGGCCTGATCGGTGCGGATGTCGAACAACGCTTGTTGGCTGCCAGCCGCACCAGCGCTGCTGATTTGGCCGCAGCCGAAGTCGTGCGCACCCGCTTCAGTCATCAGGTGGACGCCGCGCTCGAAGAATTCTCCGTGTTGCTGCTGCCGACGATGCCGGATCTGCCGCCGACCCTGGCCGAAGCCCGCAACGGCAGCCAGGCCGTGGCCCGCATGACGCCATTGGTGCGGCCATTCAACCTCAGCGGCCACCCGGCGCTGACGGTGCCGGTGACCCTGGCCGACAGCGGGCTGAAGGTGGGGCTACAGATTGTCGGCCGTAAGGGCCAGGACGAATGGGTGTGTGCCCTCGGCGCACAACTGCAGCAGAGCATCACGGCTCGCCAATAAGAACAACGCCTTGAGGAGGGCTCCATGAGTACCCATGAATACCGGCTGATTGCCAAATCGAAAAGCCTCGACGAGTTGGTCAAGCACGATCGCGTCGACGTCTCGCTGTACAACGACCCGGCGCTGTTCGAGGCCGAACTGGAAAAGATCTTCTACCGCACCTGGGTCTGGGTCGCCCATGAAAGCGAAGTGCGCAACAGCGGCGACTTCAAGACCGCGACCATTGGCCGGCGCCCGGTGATTGTGGTGCGCGACAAGAAAGGCGCGATCAACGTGCTGGAAAACCGCTGCCGCCACCGTGGCGCCACGGTTTGCGAGAAGCACAAGGGCAACGCCAGCGGCTTCACCTGCCCGTATCACAGCTGGTCCTATGGTTTGGACGGCAAGCTGCGGGCGCTGCCTTACCCGGACGGCTACGAAGGCATCCTGGAAAAGTCCGAGTTACCCCTGACCAGCCTGCGGGTGGACAGCTACGCCGGGATGGTATTCGCCAGCTACAACGACGATATCGAACCGTTGGCCGACTTTCTCGGCGGCGCCAAACACTGGATGGACCTGTTCATGAAGCAGGGCGCCGGCTACCCGATCAAGACCCAGGGCGAACACAAGTTCAGCTTCAAGGGCAACTGGAAGATCCAGCTGGAAAACACCACCGACGGCTACCACTTCCCGATCGTGCACAAGTCGTTCATGTCGTCGGTGGACGCCGAGACCTCGGAAATGCTCTCGTTCATGACCGACGAGCAGGCCGTCACCCATTCCCTGGGCAATGGCCACAGCGTGATGGTGATGGTGCCCGAGCATGTCGACCTGGACCACGACGACGGTACCGAGCAATTGCAGGAGCGTTTCGCCCACGTCACCGAAGAACTGTCGAAAACCATGGAGCCGGCCCAGGTGCGACGCATCGTGCGCTCGCTGCACGGCGCCGGGTTCAACCTCAACCTGTTTCCCAATGTCGCCATGTCGATGTCGTTCTTCCGGGTGCTGCGCCCGGTGTCGGTCACCGAGACCGAAATCCGCCACGTCGCCCTGGGCATGGAGGGCGGCCCACAGGTTGCCAACCGCGAGCGCCTGCGCATCCACGAACACTTCCAGGGCCCGTTCGGCTTTGGCAGCCCCGACGACGCCGAAGCCTGGGACCGGGTGCAACGCGGCTCGTATGCCGGCGTGGACGCACCGATCCTGGTCAACCGTGGCCTGAACCGCGAAGTGCTGGCCGACAACGGCGACAAGGTATCCCACGCCACTGATGAAGGCGGCATGCGCGGGGCCTATGACATGTGGAAAAGGATGATGAGCCAATGAACACCCTGACTGGTTTTACCGCACCGCTGGCCCAGGCCATCGAATTCATCTGGCGTGAAGCCGAACTGCTGGACCACAAGGACTACGTGCAATGGGCCGCGTTGTGGAGCGAGAGCGGGCGCTACGTCGTGCCGATCGACCCGGACACCGAGGATTTTGAAGCCAACCTCAACTACGCCTATGACGATGCGCGCATGCGTGACCTGCGCATCGAACGGCTGACGGCGGGGTATTCACCGTCAGCGGTGGATGCGGCGAAAACCGTGCGCAGTGTCTCGCGATTCACCCTGGTGGAAGCAGCGGGCGAGGTGGTGGAGGTTAACTGTGCGCAGCTGCTGTACGCCTACAAGCGCGGGGTACACACGCCGTTCGTGGCCGACCTGAATTACCGCATCCGGTTCAGCGCCGGGGTCGCGACCCTGGAGCGCAAGGTGGTGCGGTTGATCAATTCCACCGACAGCCTGAGTGCACTCGGCTTTCTGTTGTAAGCACGATTCAAACAACGACACAAAACCAATGTGGGAGCGGGCTTGCTCGCGAATGCGGTGGATCAGTCGCCACATGCATTGACTGA
>NZ_JBSVWQ010000199.1:0-10239 GCF_054071215.1 Pseudomonas sp. SDO5522_S412
TGTTTGACTGATCCACCGCTTTCGCGAGCAAGCCCGCTCCCACAGGGGATTTTCAGCGTTCTTGAGCTCAGTGCTCCAGCGCATACCGCCGGCAATGATTCAAATACCCTTCCTCATGGCTCCCCACCAACTGCACCACACTGGTCCACAGCCACGAAGGCGCATCCAGTTGCCTGGAGCGGTTCTCTTGCAACAGCGCCATCCAGTCCTTGCGCGTATCCCGGTCCATCTGCCGCGCATGGGCCACGCCGACCACCCGCGCCAGGTACCCGGCCGCGTGCATCGCATCAATCTCGCTCAGCTCATCCAGTTCCAGCTTCATGTCCTGGGGCAGCAGTTCGCGGATGAAAAACCCGTGATCCAGAAACCGCGTGGCCAACATTCGCTCCCCCAACGCCGGTGACAGGTGCCGCGCGCCCTCCACCACGCGCCGGCCGTTATCCCGAGGCATTTTTGCCCGGGCCGCACGCGGCGCCGCAGCGCCTACCGCTTCCTTGATGTCGAGCAGGCAGTATTCCTGATCAGACTTGTCCCCTACTCCCAGCAACACCGCATAACGCAGCAACCCAAGGGAGCTGCAACCCTTGACCCAATAGGCCGAGTCCAGCAGCTCAACCTCGGCGTCGTTGGAGCGGCCTTTGAGCGAAGTCACCAGCCGGTGGATTTCATCCGACGCGCACAACGTTTCAAGGGCTGATTTTTCCGCCCGCGACAACGACCAGAAATGCTTGCCCAATGGAATTGTCGGCCGGGTGTTTTCTATACGTTCGCGAGCCAGATTCTTCCAGGTGCGCTCCACCGCACTGCGCATCCCGGCCTTGACCTGGGACGGGCGCGGCGGTGCCTCGTCGGGCTTGTCTTTAAACGCCTGCGCGTAGCCCACCATCATCTCTTCAAGCATGCGCGCGGTGGTCACCCCCGGCAGGTCCGAACCCCGCGCAGCGGTGGCCAGGGACAAGGCCAGGCGCACCAGGTCATGGGCCGGATTGCCGATCACCGCCTGGTCAAGGTCACGGATATGCATATCGATCCGGCCCTTGGTATCGCCCGTGGGCCCAAGGTTACCGGCGTGGCAGTCGCCGCAGATCCAGATCGCCGGCCCGTGGGGCAAGCGCCGGCCGCGCTGGCTGTGCAGCCACTCGTAAAACTGAACCGTACTGCCCCGCACATAGGCGTGGGCGGAGCGCGCCATCTTCAGGTTGCGCAGTTGCGTGAGGTGGGGCATTCGCGAAGAGGGACGCGGAATTTTCATAGAAGTACTCGTCGTGGAGATACGGTAGAGGCTGGCCCGCGACAAATGTTTCATTTTGTTTCAGAGGATTCTATTAATAAGCCACGCCAATCAATCCCACTGCAATCGGTCTTTCTATTCCTCCCGTCTCCGGGACTAGCATCGGGTCAACTCGATGCAGCGAGTCACAACCCTAACTGCACACATCCCCAAACACTGCCGCCCTAACAAAAGAGATAACGCAGATGAATGAAGTGATGAACACCGCACCCGCCAAGATCAACCTGGTCAAGGCCCGAGGCTCGCTGGTATGGGACGATCAGGGCAAGGAATACATCGACTGTACCGCCCAGGCCTGGTCGAACAATTTGGGGGCCAATGACCCCCGGGTGGTGGAAGCCGCCGTTGCGCAATTGCGCGAAATGACTCACATCCGCCCCAACTTTGGCTCACCGGCCCACACCCGGCTGGTGAAGAAGCTGCGGGAAGTCTCCCCGGGCGCCCTCAACCAGATGGGCTTTGCCCTGCATGGCAGCCTCGCCGGTGAAATGGCGATGAAACTGGCTTTCAAGAACCGCCCCGGCGCACAGAACCTGCTGGTGCTGCAGGACGGCTACCACGGCCGCTCCCTGGCCACCCTCGGCGCCAGTTGGCCGCACCCGAACAATCCGTTCCTGGCGATCCAGCCACGTTTCACCCGCGTCCCCCACCCCAACCCGTACCGCACGCGCCTGGGTATGGACCCGGAAACCGAGTCGCAGCTGTGCCTTGGCCTGCTGGAAGAAACCATCCTCAAGGGCGTCGACGGTGGCGTGGCAGCAGTGATGATGGAACCGATCCAGGGCAATGGCGGGCATATCGAGTTCCCCCGCTCCTACTACAAAGGCGTGCGCGAGATCTGCGACCGCCTCGGCGTGCTGCTGATTTTTGATGAAGTGCAGACCGGTTTCGGGCGCATGGGCACGATGTTCGCTGCGGACTATTACGACGTGCTGCCCGACATCATCGTGTTCGGCAAAGGCGTCGGCGGCGGCTTCCCGCTGGCCGGGATCCTCGCCGATGACAAGCTCAAGTGGTTCGACGAAGGTGAAGAAGCCCTGACCTTCGGCCACTTCCCGGTCTCGCTGGCCGCCGGCTACGCCACGGTGGAAGCGATCGTCGCCGACAACCTCTGCGAAAAGGCCCGCGACTCCGGCGACTACATCACCGCCCGCCTCAAGGACATGCAAACCCGCCACCCGCTGATCGGCGACGTCCGCTGCCCCGGGCTGATGGCGTCCATCGAGCTGGTCAAGGACCGCACCACCAAGGAACCGGCCTGCCGGGAATCCCAGGAGGTGTATCGCCTTGGGGTGGAGCGCGGCGTATTGTTTGGCGAAAGCCGCTACGCCGGGCTGGGTAACCTGATCAAGGTCAAGCCTCCTCTGGATATCGAACGCCCGTTGCTGGCCAAGGCCCTCGATGTGCTGGACGAGGTGATCGGCATCATCGAGGAGCAACGGCCATGAGCACATTCGTTGAAAACACCGTGACCGCCCCGCCGAATGCCCAGGCCCCGCTGTCCAGCGACGACGCCGACCTGGCCAGCCTCGGCTACGAGCAAAAGATGCACCGCACCATGAGTTCGTTCACCTCGTTTGCCCTGGCCTTTTCCATGGTCTCGATCAACACCGGGGTGGTCACGCTGTTCGCCGACCCGTTCAACCGCGTCGGCGGTATCGGCATCCTTTTGTGGCTGCTGGTGATCCCGCTGGTGTGCTGCATCGTCATGGTCTACTGCCACCTGGCCGGGCGCATTCCGCTTACCGGCTACGCCTACCAATGGTCCAGCCGGTTGGCGGGCAATCACTTCGGCTGGTTTACCGGCTGGGTCGCGTTCACCTCGTTTGTCGCCGGTACAGCCGCCACCTCGGCGGCCATCGGCACGGTGTTCGCGCCGGAGATCTGGGCCAACCCGACACAGGGCCAGATCCAGGGCCTGAGCATCGGTGCCACGCTGGTGGTAGGCCTGCTGAACATCTGCGGGATTCGCCTGGCCACGCGGATCAACGACATCGGCGCGATCATCGAAATCATCGGCACGGTGCTGCTGGCGATTGCGTTGTTCTTCGGGGTGTTTTTCTTCTTCGAGCACACCCAGGGCGTGGCGATCCTGACCTCCGCACAACCGGTCAGCGGCGGCACCCTCAGCTTCACCACCCTCGCCCTCGCCACCTTGCTGCCGGTCTCGGTGCTGCTGGGCTGGGAGGGCGCCGCCGACCTGTCCGAAGAAACCAAGGACCCACGCCGCGCCGCGCCCCGGGCGATGATTCGTGCGGTGCTGGTGTCCAGTGTATTGGGCTTCGTGGTGTTCGCCTTGCTGAGCATTGCGATCCCGGGGTCGGTCAGCGAGCTGCTCAGCCACAGCGAAAACCCGGTGATCAATATCGTGCGCCTGCAACTGGGCAACGCCGCCGGCGTGGGCATGATCGTGATCGCCTTCGCCTCGATCCTCGCCTGCCTCATCGCCAACATGGCGGTGGCCACGCGCATGACCTTCGCCTTGTCCCGGGACAACATGCTGCCGGGCTCCAAGGTGCTGGCGAAGATCAACCCGCACTTCGGTACGCCGGTCGCCGCCATCGTGCTGATCACCGCCATTGCCGTGCTGCTGAACCTGGCGAGCGGCGGGTTTGTCACGGCGATCTACTCGATGGTCGGCCTGACCTACTACTGCACCTACCTGCTGACACTGATTGCCGCGTACCTGGCCTATAAAAATGGCCGGATGCCGGGGGCGCCTGCGGGGGTGTTCAGCCTGGGCAAGTGGTTGTTGCCGATGATCGTCCTCGGCGGCCTGTGGGCCATCGCGGTGATCCTGACCCTGAGCGTGCCCGAAGAAAGCCACACCGGCGCCATCACCACCGGGGTTACACTCGGGGTCGGCGTGCTGTGGTGGTTGTTTTCGCTGCGCACGCGCCTTAACAATGGCACCGCCGGGCCGAGCGGCAAATTGCTCGACCACTAGCCGCTGATTGCAGCCAAACAACAAAACCCCGGACGCCGGGGTTTTGTCTTGTCACCTTCAAGGAGCTTCCCGATGTTTGAACAGGCCAGCTGGCTCAATCAACCCCAGCAATGGAGCCGAGAAGGCCAGCGCCTCAAGGTGCGCACCGATGCCAGCACCGATTTCTGGCGCGAAACCCACTATGGTTTTGTGCGCGACAACGGGCATTTCCTGTTTGTTGAAACCGACGGTGACTTCACCGCCCAGGTCAAGATCCACAGCGCGTTTACCCACCTGTATGACCAGGCCGGGTTGATGGTGCGGGTGGATGAAGCGCATTGGGTGAAGATCGGTGCAGAGCTGTCCGACGGTGTGACGCTGTTGAGCAGCGTATTGACCGATGGCGTGTCGGACTGGGCCACCGGTGTGTTCCCGGGTGATCCCGAGGCGTTCTGGATTCGCGCCACCGTGGCCAAGGGCGTGCTGCGCGTGCAGGTGTCGGTGGATGGTGTGAGCTGGCCATTGGTGCGCCTGGCGCCGTTCCCCGTGGCTGCGTCGTATCGGGTGGGACCTTATTGCTGCACGCCGGAACGTGGCGGACTGGAGGTGGAGTTTTCCGAGCTTCAGGTAAGTGCGCCCAACGGCAAATCCCTGCACGACCTGTCCTGACTAACCCCGGCTGCTCGCCACTTCCATCGCCAACTCGGCAAAGTTGCGCGCCGCCACACTCGGTTGTGGCGGCAAGGCGACCGCCACTTCACACATCGGCATATCGCTGATCACCGGGAAGGCCAGGCCGGGCCGTGCATAAAAACGTGCGGTGGACAGCGCGGTGATACTGATCCCGCGCTCCGACGCCACCGCCTGCAACTCGGTCTCCACCGTCGAAGCTTCATGGACGATCCGCGCCGGCTGGCCATCGCGGTACGCGTCGGCGGTCCAGAAACTGCGCCACACGCCCACTCCCGGTGCAGCAATGATCGGCTCATCCAGCACATCGTAGATGCTCACGCTGCTCTCCCCGGCCAACCGGTGGCTGGACGCCAGGCACGCCACGCAGGGTTCGGTCACCAGGGTGTGCAACTCGATGTCCGGCAGGCCCAGTGGCGGGCGCAGCACCGACACGTCCATGCCCTCGTCGATCCCGGCATGGGGCGAGCCGAAGTCATACTCGCGCACCACCAGTTCGATCTCTGGGTAGCGCTTGGCGAACACGCTGAGGATTTGCGGCATCAAGTCCACACCCGCGCCGATCAGGAAGCCGATATTCAATGAGCCGCGTACGCCGCGTGCATGTTCGAGGGCGGTGCGTACCAGGCGGCTTACGCCATTGACGATTTCCCGCGCCTCTACCAGCAAGGCCAGGCCGGCTTCGGTCAGTGCTACGTTGCGGGTGTTGCGTTGGAACAGTTGTACGTCCAGCAGCGCCTCAAACTGGCGGATGGTCTGGGACAGCGCCGGTTGCGAGACATGCAGGCGGGTCGCGGCGCGCACGAAGCTGAGCTCCTCGGCCACCACCACGAAGGCCTTGAGTTGACGGATGTCTACGCCGGAAGTTTGCATTGCAGCCTCTTATGATCAGTGGCAGACCGAGTGGGAGAATAACCTGTGGCGAGGGAGCTTGCTCCCGTTGGGTTGCGCAGCGACCCTGAAACCATCCGCCGCGTTCTTGCTGAACTAACACCGTCGCTTCTTTGGGGCCGCTACGCAGCCCAGCGGGAGCAAGCTCCCTCGCCACAGCGTCGACCCAACCTCAGTGCATGGCCACTTCACGCAACCACGTCTTGAACGCCAGCATCGCCGGCGTCTCGGCCCGTGACTGCAAGCGCGTCAGCCAATAACTGCCGGTGGTGATGCCGATCTCGAACGGCTGGCGAATCACGTCCGTCGCCAACTGCCGGCTGAACATCATCGCCGGCGCGAGGGCCACCCCCGCCCCTTGCAGCGCCGCCTCCATCATCGCCAGGGACGAGTCGAAAACGATACTGCGCGGCACCAGCGTATCGGCAGGCAAGCCCGCGGCCTGGAACCATTGCGTCCACTCATCCGCACGATATGAGCGCAGCAGCGTGTGCTTCAACAGGTCCGCCGGAGTCTGCAATTGCCGAGCAAGTTGCGGCACGCACAGCACCGTCAGCGGCGCCTCCAGCAATTGGCACGCCTCGGTGCCGTGCCACGCGCCGGAACCAAACCGGATTGCGTAATCCAGGCCTTCGGCCGCCACGTCGACGCGGTTGTTGTTGGTGGACAGGCGCAAGTCGATAAACGGGTAGCGCGCCTGGAAATCCGCAAGCCGCGGCAACAGCCAGCCCACCGCAAAGGTGCCCACCGCGCCTACCGTCAATACTTCGCGGTAATGCCCACCTTCAAACTGGCCTAAGGTTTGAGCTATCCGGTCGAAGGATTCGCGCAACACCGGCAGCAGGGTCTCGCCCTCGCTGGTGAGCATCAGGCCCCGGGGCAGGCGTTTGAACAGCGTGACATTGAGCTGCGCCTCCAGGCTTTTCACCTGGTGACTGACCGCCGCCTGGGTGACGCACAGTTCAATCGCCGCCCGGGTAAAACTCAAATGCCGCGCAGACGCCTCGAAGGCTCGCAGCGCGTTGAGTGGCAAATGGGAACGGAGCATGGCTTGACCCTAATTTTTCTAATGGCTGTTGCGAGATATCATCGTTTGCCGCGGGATCACAAACTGCCTAGATTTGCGGCGCCTGCGCAGGCAACGGTATTCACCCGATCACCTTCATGGAAGTCACGTCATCATGTACACATCCCTTTTTCCAACCGTGCGCAACACCGCGATATTCGCCTTATTGCTCGGCGCAGGCAACTGCATGGCGGCTACCGACATGCGCCAGGTCGTGGACAGTACTGTCCAGCCCCTGATGCAGCAACAGGACATCGCCGGCCTGTCGGTGGCAATCGTACAGAACGGCAAGGCGCAATACTTTAACTACGGCGTTGCCAGCAAGGAGAGCAAGCAGCCCGTCACCGAAAACACCCTGTTTGAAATCGGCTCGGTGAGCAAGACCTTCACCGCCACCCTTGCCGGCTATGCCCTGGCCAACGGCAAGCTGAAGCTGTCGGACCCGGCCAGCCAATACCTGCCGGCATTGCGCGGCGACACGTTTGACCACATCAGCCTGCTCAACCTCGGCACCTACACCGCAGGTGGCTTGCCCCTGCAATTCCCCGATGAGTCCGATAACGCCGGCAAGATGATCAGCTACTACCAGCACTGGAAACCGGACTTCGCTCCCGGCACCCAACGCCTGTATTCCAACCCGAGCATCGGCCTGTTCGGCCACCTGGCAGCGCAAAGCCTGGGCCAGCCGTTTGACCGGTTGATGGCGCAGACCCTGCTGCCGAAACTCGGCCTCAAGCACACCTTTATCAGCGTACCCAAGTCACAAATGAACCTGTACGCCCAGGGTTACGACAAGTCCGGCAAACCGGTGCGCGTCGGGCCTGGCGCCCTGGACGCCGAGGCCTACGGCATCAAGACCAGCACCTCGGACCTGATTCAGTACGTTGAAGTGAACATGCACCCGGCGAAGCTGGAGAAGCCGCTGCAACAGGCGATTGCCGCAACCCACACCGGCTACTACACGGTGGATGGCATGACCCAGGGCCTCGGCTGGGAGATGTACCCCTACCCGATCACGCTGGATGCATTGACGGAAGGCAACTCGGCACAAATGGCCTTTCAGCCCCACAAGGTCAACTGGCTGACACCACCGCAAGCGCCCCATGCCGACACGCTGGTGAACAAGACTGGCGCCACCGGTGGTTTTGGCGCCTACGTGGCGTACGTGCCGAGCAAAGGCCTGGGGGTGGTGATCCTGGCGAACAAGAACTACCCGAATGCCGAACGGGTAAAAGTGGCCCATGCGATCTTGAGTGCGATGGATAAATAAATCCCTGCACACCTCAAATGTGGGAGCGGGCAAGCCCGCTCCCACATTGTTTTGTGGCGTGATTCAAGTTGGGTTTACATCCCCAGCCAATGCGGCAAGGCCAGCGATATGAACGGCAGGTAAGTCACCATGATCAGGAACACCAGCAGGATCATCAGCCACGGCAACGCCGCGCGGATGGTCTGCCCCAGCGTCAGCCCTGTCACTGCCGAGGTCACAAACAGGTTCAACCCCACCGGCGGATGCACCAGGCCAATCTCCATGTTGACCACCATCACAATTCCCAGGTGAATCGGGTCGATCCCCAGCTTCATCGCAATCGGGAAAAAGATCGGCGCCAGGATCAGCACGATCGCCGACGGCTCCATAAAGCTGCCCGCCACCAGCAACACCACGTTGACCATGATCAGGAAACCAATCGGCGTCAGGCCCTCGGAGATCACCCACGCGGTGATTTCCTGGGGAATCTGCTCCGTGGTCAGCACGTGAGCGAAGAGCATGGCGTTGGCGATGATAAACATCAGCATGATCGCCAGGCGCCCGGACTCCAGCAGCACCTTGGGGCAATCCCTGATCTTCATGTCCTTGTAGATGAACAGCGCGACAAACGCCGAGTACACCGCCGCCACCGCCGCCGCTTCGGTCGGGGTGAACATGCCGCTGTAGATCCCGCCCAGGATGATCACCAGCAGCAACAGGCCCCAGAATGCCCGGCGGGCGCAGGTCAGCCACTCGCGAAAGGTCGCCCGCGGCTGGGCCGGCAGTTTCTTGATGCGCGCGACGATGTAGATCGCGACCATCAACATCAAGCCCAGCAGCAGGCCCGGAATCACCCCGGCCATGAACAGCTTGCCCACCGAGGTTTCCGTGGCGGCCGAGTACACCACCATCACGATCGACGGCGGAATCAGGATGCCCAGGGTACCGGCGTTGCAGATGATCCCGGCGCCGAATTCCTTCGGGTAGCCCGAGCGCACCATGCCCGCCACGGCAATCGAACCCACCGCCGCCACTGTCGCGGGCGAGGAGCCCGACAGTGCGGCAAACAGCATGCATGCCAGCACCGCTGCAATCGCCAGCCCGCCGCGGATATGCCCGACGCAGGCGTTGGCAAAGTCGATCAGCCGCTGCGCCACGCCACCGGTGGTCATGAACGCACCCGACAACAGGAAGAACGGAATCGCCAGGAAGGTATAGGCGTCCGAGGTTTCAAACAGCTTGATTGCCAGGGAACTCACCGAGTCCGGGCTGAACATCAGGATCGACACCGCGCCCGACAACCCCAGGGAAATCGCGATGGGCACACCGAGGAACATGAACACGAACAGCAGCAAAAACAGACACAGAACGGCCATCAGTGACGCTCCTCATGGCTGCCGGCCAACTTGCTGGCTTCACCGGCTTCGTCGGCCAGGCCCAGCCCGGTTTGGCGGTGGGTGAAGATGCGGTAGAAAATTTCCAGGTAGCGGATGAACACCAGGGCAAAGCCGATGGGCACGATCACCACGATGTCGTCGACGTCGATGCCGAACTTGTCGAGGTCTTCGGCGCCGATGTGCGCGGTGGTGACCGCACTCAGCCATTTGTAGCTGGCAACCATGAACAACCCGGCGTAGGCCAGGCAGCACAGGCAAGCCAGCATGCCCAGCAGGCGCTGCACCCGGCGCGGCGTCAGCTTGACCAGCGCGTCCACCCCCAGGTGGCCGGCGGTGCGTACGCCGTAGGAGATGCCAAAGAAAATCAACCAACCGAACATGGCCTTGGTCAGCGCCACGCTCCAGGTCATGTCCTGGGCCCAGCCCATGGTGTGGTCACCCAGGGCATTGAAGAAACCGCTGCTCCACGCCCACTTGTCGGCAAGGGCAAAGAACAGGGTGTAGATGTTGTTGAGCATGACGTAGACAAAAGTCACCAGGGTCATGGCGGCCAGCAGGATGGCGATAAAGCCTTCCTCCAGGTGCTCCCAGACGCGCCTTAGCGTTTGCATGGCAAAACCTCGCGAAGCGGAGATAGGTGTGTGCAAGGCTTGGAGGCGGGAACCGGATCAACATGTGGGAGCGGGCTTGCTCGCGAATGCAGTCTTTCAGTTGATGCATTCGGTGACT
>NZ_JBSVWQ010000200.1:0-10212 GCF_054071215.1 Pseudomonas sp. SDO5522_S412
CCACATGCATTGACTGACACACCGCATTCGCGAGCAAGCCCGCTCCCACAGTTGAGATGAGGACATCCTGATGAACCGAATCGCGCTTGTAACCGGCGCCTCCCGTGGCCTCGGCGAATGCATCGCCCGGCGCCTGCACGCCGCAGGCTACCGCGTGGGCCTGGCGGATGTGCACCTGGACGGCGTGCAGCGCCTGGCCTCTGAACTCGACAACCGCGGCGAAACCGCCGTCGCCATCGAGCTGGACGTGCGCAACAAGGCCGATTTTATTCGCGCCCGGGACCTGCTCAGCGAGCGCTGGGGCGGCACCGATATCCTGGTGAACAACGCCGGGGTGTCGAAAGTTGCGGCGCTGATGGACATCACACCCGAGGAATTCGACGAATCGATGGCGATCAACCTGCGGGGCACGTTCGTGGCCTGCCAGGTGTTTGGTGCGCATTTCGCCGAACGAGGGTTCGGGCGCATCGTCAATATCGCCTCCCTCGCCGGGCAAAACGGCGGAACTGCCACTGGCGCGCATTACGCCGCGGCCAAGGGCGGCGTGGCTACGCTGACCAAGGTCTTCGCCCGTGAACTGGCGCCCCGGGGCGTGACGGTCAACAGCATTTCGCCAGGCCCGCTTGATTTGCCGGTGGTGCGCGAAACCGTGGCGCCGGAGCGCCTGGAGCAGATCCTCAAGATTATCCCGACGGGCACCCTCGGCGACCCGCACACCATCGCCGACACCGTGCTGCTGTTGATCGCCGACCACGCCGCCTCGATCACGGGCGCGTGCTGGGACATCAACGGCGGGCTGTTCATGCGCTAGTCACCCCCGAAGTGGGCCTGCTGCGCAGTCCAGCGGGAGCAAGCTCCCTCGCCACAGGTTAGCGTTCAACCGAAACAACAGGATTCAGGTGCTGCAATGATGAAGGTGAAGATCGAACGCATCGTCGATGAAGCGCTGGATATCCGTTCCTTTCGCCTCGTGCGCAGTGACGGCCAGCCCCTCGACAGTTATGAACCCGGGGCCCATGTGGACCTCACCGGGCCAACCGGCGTCACTCGCCAGTATTCGCTGTGCAGCCCGCCCCACGATGGCCGCGCGTACCTGGTGGCGGTGAAGAAAGAGGCGCAATCCCGTGGCGGCTCCCTGGCCCTGCATGAGCAGGTGCAGGAGGGCATGGAGCTGGAGATGGGTGCTCCGCGCAACCTGTTCCGCCTCGACCCGGAGGCGCCGGCCCATGCGCTGTTTGCCGCCGGTATCGGGGTGACGCCGCTGTTGAGCATGGCCTATCGACTGGCCGACAGCGGCCAGCCGTGGCGCCTGAACTATTTTGCACGTTCGGCGCAGTACGCGGCGTTTACCCAGCTGTTGGCCGATACATTCGGCGAGCATGTGCAGTTTCACTATGGCGTCGAGCCGGGCGCGCTGGATGCGGCCTTGAGCGCCTGCCTGGAGCAGGCGGGCGCGGCTGCCCACGTCTACACCTGCGGCCCCGCACCGTTCATGCACAAGGTGGTGGAAGTGGCGGCCCGCAGCCGTCCCGAGGAAGCGATCCACCTGGAGCACTTCCAGGCCGACCCAGCGGCGAATGTCGGGCCCAGCGGTGGTTTCGAAGTGGAGCTGGCCAGCTCCGGCGTGGTGCTGCAAGTACCGGCGAATACCAGCCTGGTGGACGTATTGCAGGCCCACGGTTGCGACATCGACACCGAGTGCCGCGAAGGCATCTGCGGCACCTGCATTGTCGAGGTGCTGGAAGGCGTGCCCGAGCACCGTGACAATTGCCTGTCGACCAAGGAGAAGGCCGCCAACCGGCAGATTTGCGCGTGTGTTTCCCGGGCGGTTTCCGCTCGTCTGGTATTGGATATTTGATCGGCGCTACCCGTAAGATTGCTGGGACCAAAAAAATAAAAAACGTGAGGCCTTGCGGTCATGATGAGTTCAACGGTGCAACGTAACGAATCGTTCGAGCGTTGGTTGCAGCAGGTTAACCAGGCCTGTGGACGCTTCGATGCCCGCGCCCTGGGCGCGGGGTTTTATGGGGAATTGAGCGAGTTTCGCAGCGGCGCGATCAAGCTCAGCGTGGTCGATATGGCCCAGGTGCATCTGTATCGCAGCAGCAAGGAAGTCAGTACGGGCAATGAAGGGCACTACTACGCGGTGTTCCAGTTGCAGGGCAGCGCACAGCTGGAACAGGGCGACAACCGTGCGCAACTGGGCTGCGGTGACATCGCCCTGATCGACGCCTGCCGCCCCAGTGACATGACCTACCACGACAACTCCCGGCAATTGTCGCTGATCCTGCCGCGCCAGGTGGTGGAGCGCGGTTCGCACTTCACGGCGGTCAACTGCGCGACGCGGATCTCGGCGCGCACGCCGTTGGCGCTGATGGCCAGCCAGATGGTGCTCGACACCCGCCAGCAAAACGACCTGGGCATGCAGGAAAGCGAAGCCGTGCTGGATGCATTGGTCAGCCTGCTGCTGCCGGGGATCAGCGCCCGGGACAACGGTGTGGACACCCAGGAACGGCAGTTTCGCAAGACCATCGCCTACATCGATGCGCACATCGGCGCCGAAGAACTCTGCCCCGAGCTGATCGCCCGGGAAGTCGGAGTGTCGGTGCGCGGGCTGTACCGGATGTTTTCCAAGCGCGGGCTGGTGGTGGCGCAATACATCAAGCACCGACGCCTGGATTTCTGCGCCGAAACCCTGCGCCATTCGCCGGCGGAGCAGAAGCTGTCGGCACTCTGTTATGCCTGGGGCTTCTCCGACTCCAGCTACTTCTCATCGGCGTTCAAGTCGCGCTTCGGCGTGTCACCGGGCGAGTACCGCAAGCGCTATAGCCATCATTGATGCGTGCCGCTCCCGAACCTGGAATGCATTTTCCTGTGGGAGCCGGGCTTGCCCGCGATGCAGGCCACTCGGTCTGACAGGTACACCGCCGCGATCCCTTTGCAGCCTCGCCAAGGCTCGACAGCTCCCACATTCAATCATCGCGCCCTAGGGATACAACACCTCGCGGACCAGCATGGCGATGCTGGTCACGCCCATCTTTTCCTTGATCTTGGTGCGGTGCACGTCAACGGTCTTCACGCTGATGTTCAGCTCGCGGGCAATCACCTTGCTCGCCTTGCCGTCCACCACCAGCATCAACACTTCTCGCTCCCGGCTCGTCAGCAGCGCCAGCTTGCCTTGCAGGTGCTCGCGCTGTTCCTGGTCGGCCTGGGCCTGTACAGCGGTCTTCAGAGCGGCCTGGATGCGGTCGATCATCTGTTGCGGGTTGTAGGGCTTCTCGACGAAATCCAGCGCGCCGTTTTTCATTGCGGTGACCGACATCGGTATGTCGCCGTGGGCCGACACGAAGATGGTCGGCAAGGTACTGCCGCGCCGGTTGAGGATCTCCTGCAACTGGAAGCCGCTGGTCTGCGGCATGCGCACGTCCAGCACCAGGCAGGCGGGCTGGCGCGGGTCGTAGTGCGCAAGGAACTCTTCGGCCCCGGCGAAACATTGGGCCTTTATGCTGACCGACTCCAGCAGCCAGGCCAGCGAGGTACGCAGGTCTTTGTCGTCATCAACGATGTAAACAATAGGTGTGCGAATTTCCATCAGGGACTGCCACGAGAATTTCTAATTGTTGTTTTCGCACGCGGGCACGCTGCGGCGGACATTGGCTCATCTGTGGAGCCTTGCCAGCAGAATACCCAGTGTGAACGGCCCTGACGATAAAGAAACCACCTAGTCGGCATGGGGATCGTCTGAATGGTCGCGCCGCACGGGGCGTCTTAGTCTTGTGGCATCACCCACGGACCGTAAAGGGGCACCGACATGGCCGACCTGAGCCAGCAGCAAATCGACTTTCGCAACGCCATGGCGCAACTGCCGGCCGCGGTGAACATCATCACCACCAACGGCCCGGGCGGGCGTTGCGGGATCACGGCGAGTGCGGTGTGCTCGGTGACGGATTCGCCCCCCACGGTGTTGGTGTGCGTGAACCGCGGGAGTGCGACCCATGATGTGTTCCGTACCAATGGGCAGCTGTGCGTGAACGTGCTGTGCGGGGAGCAGGAAGAGCTGGCGCGGCACTTTGCCGGGATGACCCAGGTGCCCATGGCGGAGCGGTTTGCCTGGGACCTGTGGGACGGAGGCGAGGCGGGGGTACCGGTGCTGCGGGATGCGCTGGTGCAACTGGAAGGGCGTATCAGTGAGTGCAAGGAGGTAGGGTCGCATTCGGTGATGTTCGTGGAGTTGTCGCGGGTTGGGGTGCGGGGGCAGGGCGACAGCCTGGTGTACTTCAACCGGCTGTTTCACCGGATTGAGCATGCTGGCGCCCATTGCTGAAGGTTCAGAAGATCAAATGTGGGAGCGGGCTTGCTCGCGAAGGCGGTGTATCAGAAACCTATTCAGTGGCTGACACTCTGTCTTCGCGAGCAAGCCCGCTCCCACATGGGGCCTGCGGGGCAGTTGTTGGTCAGATGCGAAAGCTGCCCACCAGCTGATTCAAGCGTTCCGCTTCACGCTCAAGCTCGGTACAGGCCTGCAGCGTCGACTGCAGGTTTTCCACCCCGGCCTGGTTCAGCATATTGATCTCGGTAATGTCCACATTCAGCGCTTCCACCACCGACGTCTGTTCCTCGGTCGCCGCCGCCACCGACTGGTTGACGTTATCAATCTCGCCAATCCTCTGCGTCACGCTGGCCAGCCGCGTACCCGCCAGGTTGGCGATGCTCACGCTTTCCTCGCTGTGCTGCTGACTCTCGGTCATGGTGCTGACGGATTCCCGTGCGCCCACCTGCAGCTCTTCGATCATCTGCTGAATCTCCAGCGCCGACTCCTGGGTGCGATAGGCCAGGCTGCGCACCTCATCGGCCACCACCGCAAACCCGCGCCCGGCCTCACCGGCCCGGGCCGCTTCAATGGCGGCGTTCAGTGCCAGCAGATTGGTCTGCTGGGAGATGCCCTTGATCACCTCCAGGATTTGCCCGATGTTCACCGTCTTGTGATTCAGCGCATCGATGTGCACGCACGAGGCGCTGATCTTGCCCGACAGTTCATTCATCACGGCAATCGTGCGCTCCACCACCTGGCGCCCGTCCTCAGCCTGTTGCCGGGCGCCGGAGGCTTGCTGCGAAGCGTCGGAGGCATTACGGGCGATTTCCTGGGCGGCGGCGCCCAGTTCGTTGATCGCCGCCGCGACACTGTTGGTGCGGGTCGCCTGTTCATCGAAGTTGTTCAGCGAGGAATTCGAGGCCAGCAGCACCCGCTTGACCACCTGGTTGACCCCGAGCCCCGCTGAAGATACTTCGCGGATCGACTGGTGGATACGTTCGACAAAACGGTTGAAGGCGCTGGCCAACTGGCCGATCTCGTCCCGGGATTGCACCTCCAGCCGCCGCGTCAGGTCGCCTTCGCCCCGGGAAATGTCCTCCATCACCCGGGTCAGGGTTTGCAGCGGCCGGGTGATGCGCAGCGCGGCGTACCAGATCAACAGCAGGCCGAGCAGGGCCGAGCCGCCACCCAGCAGCAGTTCCAGGGCGGTGCTTTTCACCCCTTGGGCATCGAGTTGCTGTTGCAGCGCAGTGACCGGCGCCAGCAGCACCGACTGCGGCACGCCCACCAGAACGCCCCACGGTTCGGCACCGGCAATCGGTGCCAGCGGTTCGAGTAGCTTGATTTGCTGTTGATCGACAAAGGTTTGCGGTTGCCCCTGGCGCAACGCGTCCAGTACCTGGGCGCCATCGTGCATGACTTCGCTGATCGGCTGCCCGAGGCGGCTGGCGTCCTCGCTGTAGGCGGAAATCACGCCTTTGGGGCTGACGATGCTGACTTGCCCGTGGCCGTCGAACAGTTGCCCGGCGCTGGTATGGCTGGCCTGTTGCAAGGCCGCCAGGTTGATGTCCAGGCCAATCACCGCGATCACCTTGCCGTGCTCCATCAGCGGGAACGCAATGCTGGTCACCAGCTTGCGGCTGCCGGAAGCCTCGTCGAAATACGGCTCCAGCACACAGGCCCTGGCGGTGTCGCGGGCGCAGGTGTAGAAGGCGTTGTACGGCGCGCCGCTGGGGCCGGGCGAGGTATTGGCCAGCAGCGCTTCGTCGCCGACTACCGCTGTCAGTTCACCCGGGGTGGCCTGCACCCAGTATTGGGCGAAGCGCCCGGCCTCGTTGCTGCCGACGGCGGCCTGGTCGACGAAGTGGGCATCGTCACCGTCCAGGGCATTGGCTTCGAAAATGACGTAAATCCCGAGCAGGTCGGGCTTGTCGACCAGGGCCTGACGCAGCTGGGTATTCAGCTCCTGGCGCAACTCTGGGCGGGTCAGTTTGCCCTGTTGTTGCAGTTGCCGCAGGTACAGCACATAACGCGACAAGCCCTGGCCGTATTCATGGGTTTGCATGAAGGTGCGTTGCACCTGCATGGCCTGAACTTGCCCCAGGGCCTGCATGTGTTCCTTGGCGGCGGCAGCGAGCATGTCGCTGCTGGCCTGGGCCACGTGCTGGCTGCTCTGGTGGGTCTGGTACAGCGACAGGCTCATCAGCAGGCCGACCACCAATAACAGGCAGAGGCCGGCGAGCAGGGCGATCTTGCTCTGGATCGTGAGGAATTTCGTGTGCATTGCGAAGGCCTTGGCCAGGCGGGGCGATGGCGGCGCCACCGCCCCGGCCGGGCTTAGAAGTTAGTGGCGAACACCACTTGGCTGTAGAGGTTTTTATCGTGATTACCCAGCTGCGTGCCGCCTTGCTCGGCGCTCTTGTCCGGCTGGTACAGGCCGATCAGCGGCATCACCGTCAGGTGGTCGTTGACGTGCCATTCGGCGTACAGGTCCAGCTCGTGGCCGTCGTTGTTGCCGAGGTTGCGGTCGATGGTCTTGAAGTCGAACAACACCGCGCCGACGTTGAGGTTCTGCAGGGGCGAAACCTTGAACGTGACGTTCTGGATGCGTGAGTTGTTGTTGAACGGCCCGGCGTAGTTGCCCGCCACTTCACCCTGGAACCAGGTGCCGTAGCCACGGCTGAAACCGTAGAACAGCGGGTCGAAGCCTTCCGAGAAGCGGCTGTAGCGGTAGCTCACATACGGCGTCCAGGTCACGTCGGAGAAGGTCCAGCCAGCTTCCAGGTACCAGGCGTCTTCGTTGCCGGTGTGGGGCTTGTCCTGCCAGGCGTATTCGCCGGACAGGAACAGGTTGGTCACCCCGGCATTGCCCGTGGCCCGCAGGCTGTAGGTCTTCATGCCATCGCGTTCCAGCTGCGTGGGGGAGGCGTACTGCTTGTCGACGTCGGTGGTATCGATGTACGTCAGCCCCACGGTGCCTTCGGCGGCCACGTGTTCGAGGGTGGCGACGTACATCTCGGTCTTGGCCTGGGCACGGTTATCGGACTTGAGCCACATCAGGTCGCTGCGCCAGCCTTCCTTGCCGCCCAGGCGCAACACGGCGGTTTCGTCGAAGGCCTTGCGGGCGGCGATGTAGTAGCCGCCGCCGCGATTGAGGTCGCCATCGGCCACGCCCTTGCCGAAGTTCAGCGCGTCGCCGTCAATCAGGAAACCGTCGCCGACCACGATGTTCTGGCGGCCGAAGGACAGGTCCACGCCATTCTCGCCCAGGGCCTCAAACAACTTGCCCGAGCGCCAGCCGAGGTAGGCGTCTTCGAATTGGGTGGTGCGCTCCGAACCGTCGCTGAAACCTGCGGCATCGCCGTCGCCCCAGGTGCCGGAACTCAGCAGGTTGGCCGCACCGTAGGTGGTGCCGGCGCCGCTGAAGCTTTTGTCGAAGCTCAGGCCGTACTTCACGTAGCCCTCGCGCCAGGACGAGGAGCCCTTGGCCAGGCGGCCGGATTGACTGTAGTTCTGCTGGCTGTGGAAGGCACCGAATACCGCTTCCAGCGTGGCGTTCAGATGACTGCTGTCATCGGCGTACAGCTCATAAGCGCCGGCCGGGTTGGCGCCGATCATCAGCGCGAGGGTTGAGAGACGAAGCAAGGGGGACTTGAGCATGGTGTGGCATCCATTCTTGTTCATGACCACAGGGTTGGGGTCTGCCGCGATACTAATGCTGGCGAAGTGACGTGCCTTTTGTCTGGTTGCCAAAGACTTGACTGTGCTTGCCAGAATCCACGGTTTGGCAGCCCGGCCAATACGACTGGCACGCAGGGCAAAACCCGAGCGACCTTGAGCCCTGACAATCGTCGGCAACTTCGATGATTTCCAAGGTCGTTTTTCTATGTTCACTGCACACAGATTTTCCCTGGCCGGCCTGCTGTCGCTGGTCCTGGCCCACAGCGCATTCGCCGCTGAATGCGGCCCTGACCAGAGCCGTGGCGCCCAGGTTTTCGCCAACGAATGCAGCGTGTGCCATGCGGTGGCGAAGGGCGGCGCGACAATGATGGGGCCAAACCTGGCGGGCGTTTACGGGCGTAAATCCGGCTCCCTGGCGGGCTTCAGCTACTCCCAGGCGATGCGTGACAAAAACGTCGAGTGGCAAGCCGAGACCATCGCGCAATTCATCACCCAACCCCAGGCGTTTGTGCCCGGCACCTACATGCCCTACATGGGCCTGGCTTCGGCCGACGATCGCCAAGCGGTCGCCTGCTTTCTCAAAGAACAGCATTGAATACAGGTGAATCATGAGCAACGTTGAAATCCTGCCGCAGGTGGCTGCATTCCTGGACCGTCGTCATGGCTGCTTTATCGATGGCCAGTGGGTATTTGCCGAGGGCGAACGCATCAAGGTGGTCAACCCGGCCACCGGGCAAACCCTGTGCGAAACCCTCGACGCGCCGCTGCACGTGGTGGAGCAGGCGGTGCAGTCGTCCCATGCGGCGTTCAAGTCCCGCGTGTGGTCGGGATTGCGCCCGGCCGACCGTGAGCGGATTTTGCTGAACTTCACCGCATTGGTTGAGGCCCATGCCGAGGAGCTGGCGCAGCTGGAAACCCTGAGCCAGGGCAAGTCGATCAACCTGGCGCGGGGGCTGGATCTGAACGCCACGGTGGAGTTCATGCGCTACATGTCGGGTTGGGCGACCAAGATTGAAGGGCAGACCTTTGACGTGTCGATCCCTTTGCCGCCGGGGGCCAGGTTTACTGCGTTCACCAAGCGCGAGCCAGTGGGCGTGGTGGTGGGCATCGTGCCGTGGAATTTCCCGCTGCTGATTGCGGCCTGGAAATTGATGCCGGCGCTGGCGACCGGGTGCACGGTGATCATCAAGCCGGCGATGGAAACGCCGCTGACGGCGATGCGCCTGGCGGAGCTGGCGCTGGAGGCGGGGATTCCGGCGGGGGTGTTCAACGTGGTGACCGGCGGCGGGGCCTCGGTGGGGGGCGTTCTGACTGCTCATCCGTTGGTGAGCAAGGTGTCGTTTACCGGTTCGACTGCGGTGGGCAAGAGCGTGGGGGTGGCGTGCATGGAGAACATGACGCGGTTTGCCCTGGAGTTGGGGGGCAAGAATCCGATGATCGTGTTGGCGGATGCGGATATTGATAAGGCGATCCAGGGGGCGATCCTGGGTGGGTTGCTGAACAACGGACAGGTGTGTGCGGCGGCTTCGCGCTTTTATGTGCATCGTTCGGTGTATGACCGGTTTGTCGAGGGGTTGGCGGCTGCGGTGTCGGCGATGCCGTTGGGGGCGGGGATGGATGGTGAGGCGGCGATTAATCCGTTGGTGTCGCGCAAGCAGCAGCAAGGGGTACTGCGCCATATCGAGCAGGCCCGGGCTGAAGGGGCGCGGGTGGTGATCGGTGGGGATGAGGTTGCGGGTGAGGGTTTTTATGTGCGGCCGACGATTTTGGCGGATATCGATCATGGGATGGCGGTGGCCCGGGAGGAGGTGTTTGGGCCGGTGTTGGGGGTGATGGCGTTTGATGATGAGGATGCGGTGATTGAGTTGGCCAATGACAATCGGTATGGGTTGGCGGCCAGTCTTTGGACCAATGATCTGGGTAAGGCGATGAACCTGGTGCCGCGGATCGAGGCGGGGACTGTTTGGGTGAATGCGCATGTGTTGCTGGACCCGGCGATGCCGTTTGGCGGGGTGAAGCAATCGGGGATGGGGCGGGAGTTTGGGCGGGCGGTGATTGAGGCTTATACCGAGCTGAAGTCGGTGTGTATTGCGCATTGATTGGGGGCATATCCGTTATTTAGGTCATGGTTGCTTATGGTTTCGCTCTTACAGCGAGTCACTTTGCGGCAAAGTAACCAAAGCGCTCTGCCCCGCCTGTCGGCGCCTCGCCTAGGCTCG
>NZ_JBSVWQ010000201.1:0-10118 GCF_054071215.1 Pseudomonas sp. SDO5522_S412
TCAGCCAATACATGTGCTGACTGGTACACCGCCTTCGCGAGCAAGCCCGCTCCCACATTTTTGAGCGCATTTCAGCCCAGCATCGGCACATGCTTGGGATGGCTGGCCACGCGCTTCAACCACGCCTGCACGCCTGGATAGGCGCTCAGGTCAAAGCCACCTTCATCCGCCACATGGGTGTAGGCATACAGCGCCACGTCGGCAATCGAGAATTGGTCGCCCACCAGATACGGCGTCAATTGCAACTGGCGCTCCATCACCTTCAGGGCCTTGTATCCTCCCTTGTGCAGCTTCTTGTATTCCTCCAGGCGATCTTCCGGCAGCCCCAGGTAAAACTGGATAAACCGCGCCACCGCGATGTACGGCTCGTGGCTGTACTGCTCGAAAAACTGCCACTGCAGAACCTGGGTGCGCAGGCGCGGTTCGCTGGGCAGGAACTCACTGCCGTCGGCCAGGAAGTTGAGAATCGCATTGGACTCCCACAGGCAGGTGCCGTCTTCCAGCTCCAGCACCGGGATCTTGCCGTTGGGGTTCTTGGCCAGGAACTCCGCGGTCTGGGTGTCGCCCTTCAGGATGTCGACATCGATCCACTCATAGTCGATGCCCAACAGGCTGAGCATGAGTTTGACTTTGTAGCAGTTGCCCGATTTGTAATCGCCGTAGACCTTGTACATGGAGGCTCCCCTATGCCGCTTGCGCGTGCTGTGCTTGACGGACCACCGCAGCGAGACGCTTGAGACCTTCGTCCAAGCGCGCCGGGTCGATATGGCTGAAATTGAGCCGCAGGTGACCGTGATGATTGTCCGGCTCGGAAAAGAACGGTTCACCGGGCATGAACGCGATGTCCTGGTCGAGCGCAGGTGCCAACAAGGTGCGGGTATCGAGCGGCTGTTTCAAGGTCAGCCAGAAGAATAATCCGCCCTGGGGTATTTGCCAGTCGGCCAAGTCGCTGAAATGCCGCGCCAGTGCAGCCTGGAAAGCGTCGCGCCGGCCTCGGTAAAAACTGCGCAACTCTACCAGGTGATGCTGGTATTTCTCGGTACCGATCCATTGCATCGCCTGCCACTGGCCAACGCGATTGGTATGCAGGTCGGCTGACTGCTTGAGTTTGAGCAGGTGCGGGAACAGGTCCGGACTGGCGATCAGGTAGCCGACCCGCAGGCCGGGCAACAAGGTCTTGGATACCGTGCCGGTGTAGATCCAGCTGGCCTTTTTCAGCCGACTGACGATGGGTTGTGCGCTGCCGCCGTCGAAGGTCAGTTCGCGGTAGGGTTCGTCTTCGATCAGGGTTACGCCAAACTCGTCCAGCAACGCGGCGACGGCCTCGCGCTTGGCATCGCTGTAGCGCACCGCCGAAGGGTTCTGGAACGTCGGGATCAGGTAGACGAAGGACGGGCGATGCTGCTCAAGGCTGCTGCGCAAGGCTCTGAGGTCCGGACCGTCCGCTTCAAGCTGTACGGTCAGGCAATCGGCGCCGAACAATTGGAAAATCTGCAATGCCGCAAGGTAAGTCGGGCCTTCCAGGAGGATTTTGGTGCCCTTGTCGATGTACAGCTTGGCCGCCAGGTCCAGGGTTTGCTGGGAGCCGCTGACCACCATGACCTGGCGCGCATCGCAGGCAATACCCAGCACCCGCGCCTCGGCCGCCAGCAATTCACGCAACTGTGGCTCGCCTTCGCTCATGCCGTATTGGCCGATATTCAGCGGCATGCCTTCCCAATCCAGCGTGGGCAGCATCACTTCGGCCGGCAGGCCACCGGCGAAGGACATCACCTGCGGCTTTTGCGCCGCCGCGAGGATTTCACGGATCAGGGAGCTTTTAAGACGCGAAACACGTTCTGAGAAGGCCATAAGGGTCACCGGTAGCAAAGCCTGGGGAAAATACGTCAAACTGCTTGACCGAAATTACGACGACTTGGGCAGATACGTCAATATGCTTGACCTTAAAAACCAGACCAGCCAGCAAACCGCCATGGAAGCCTTCTTCTTCGGCTACCAGGCGTTCACCGCCAAGGCTGACGAAATGCTGGAGCGCCGCGGCTTGAGCCGGGTGCATCAACGCATCGTGTTTTTTATCGCGCGCTACCCGGCCTTGAGCGTCAAGGAGCTGCTGGAACTGCTCGGCGTGAGCAAACAGGCGCTGAATATGCCGTTGCGCCAACTGCAGGAGATGCACCTGGTGGACAGCGTGGCGTCCGAGACCGACAAGCGTAAGCGCCTGCTGGAGTTGACCGAGGAAGGCCGGCGTTTCGAACAATCGCTGCGGCGCGAACAGGTAAAGCTGCTGCAACGGGCGTTTGCCGAGGCAGGCGAGACGGCGGTAGAAGGCTGGCTGGCGGTAAACAAGGCACTCAGTGGCCAATCCTGAATTGCCTTTCATCCCCTTTCACACACAAAATAGAAAACATTATTTGCTTTATTTGTATACAAAAGCATAATTCGCTTCGTGCGAGTTCCTGACCTATTGGTCAACAAAACCCGCTGGTACCTCAAAGCGCTGCTGCCCACTCATGTGTCCGGCGCTGGAAATAACAATAAAACTCTTGAGGAGTACTTGCTGTGGAAAGCCGCAAATCCGAAGCCCCTACGCTCGACCTCTCGCCAACCCACAACGGTTGGCTGGAACGCCTGTTCAAACTCCGCTTGCATGGCACCACAGTGAAGACCGAGCTGATCGCTGGCCTCACGACCTTTATCACCATGGCCTACATCATCTTCGTCAACCCCAACATCATGGCCGACGCCGGCATCGATCACGGCGCGGCGTTTGTCGCCACCTGCATCGCCGCCGCGCTGGGTTGCCTGCTGATGGGCCTGTACGCCAACTGGCCAGTAGGCCTGGCGCCGGGCATGGGCCTGAACGCGTTTTTCACCTACACCGTGGTCGGGACGATGGGCTACAACTGGGAGACGGCACTGGGTGCGGTGTTTATCTCCGGTGTGTTGTTCATGATCCTGACGCTCTCACGCATTCGCGAGTGGCTGCTCAACAGCATTCCGGTGAGCCTGCGCCATGCCATGGGCGCCGGCGTCGGATTGTTTCTCGGGGTGATCGGCCTGAAAACCGCCGGCATCATCGTGCAAAGCCCGGCCACCCTGATCAAGCTCGGCTCCCTGCATGAACCCGCCCCATTGCTGGCGGCCATCTGCTTCCTGTTGATTGCGATCCTCAGCTACCACCGGGTATTCGGCGCGATCCTGATCAGCATCATCGCCGTGACCCTCGCCGGTTGGGGCCTGGGCCTGGTGGAGTACCACGGCATCCTGGCCACCCCGCCAAGCCTGGCGCCGACCTGGATGGCCATGGACGTGATGGGCGTGTTCAACGTCAGCATGATCAGCGTGGTGTTCGCCTTCCTGTTTGTGCACATGTTCGACACCGCCGGCACCCTGATGGGCGTGGCCCAGCGCGCAGGCCTGGTGAATGCCGACGGCAAGATCGAAAACCTCTCCCGCGCCCTGAAAGCCGACAGCGCCTCCAGCGTGTTCGGCGCCATGGTCGGCGTGCCGCCAGTCACCAGTTACGTGGAAAGCGCCGCCGGGGTTGCCGCCGGTGGCCGTACCGGGCTGACCGCCGTCACCGTGGGTGTGCTGTTTATCGCAGCGATGTTTTTTGCCCCGCTGGCTGGCATGATTCCGGCCTATGCCACCGCCGGCGCGTTGATCTATGTGGCGATGCTGATGATGAGCGGCATGGCCCATATCAATTGGGACGACGCCACCGACAGCATTCCGGCGATCGTCACGGCGATCATGATGCCCCTGACCTTCTCGGTGGCCGACGGCATCGCCCTGGGTTTCATCACCTACGTGGCGCTGAAGGCCGGCACGGGTAAACACAAGGAAATTTCCATCAGCCTGTGGGTGCTTTGCGCGATCTTCATCGCCAAGTTCGCGTTCCTGTAGGCCAACCCGCTTGACCCTGCCTCACCCCGTCGGGTGGGGCTTTTGTACGAATGGAGGAATGCAATGAGTCTGGAAACCTGGCTGCTGTTCAGCGGCGCTGCGCTGGTGGTGATCCTGATCCCCGGCCCCCTGTCCTTGCTGATGATCAGCAACAGCCTGAACTACGGCCTGCGCCGTTCGTACCCGGCCTTTCTCGGCGGGGTGATTGCTTCCATCTGCCTGCTGAGCGCCTCGGCGCTGGGTTTGGGTGCGTTGTTGCTGGCATCGGAACAGCTGTTCAGCGCCATGAAGATCGTCGGCGCGCTGTACCTGTTCTACCTCGCCTGGCAGAGCTGGCAGCAATCCCGGCAACCGGCCCACGTCGCCGACGTACCGCAAGTGGCCGCCACCCCGCGTTTTCGTGCGCTGTTTGGCCGGGCCTTTGTGCTGGGCGCCAGCAACCCGAAGGACATCCTGTTTTTCGCCGCCTTCCTGCCGCAATTCCTCAGTGCCCAGCAGGCCTTTTTGCCGCAGTTGCTGATCATGATCGCCACCTGGACCGTGCTCGACCTGCTGTGCAAACTGGCCTACGGCCTCGGCGCCCATGGCGCCGCGCGCTACCTGCGCAGCGGCAGGGGCCAGAGCTGGTTCAACCGGATCAGCGCGGGCTTGTTCACAGGCGCCGGCGCTGCGTCGCTATTGAGCCGCTGAAGATCCAGCCCCGATCGCACTGACGATCGGGGCCGCCTTTATGGTGCAATCAGCAGGCGAAAAAAAGCCCGCAGTGTGAGCGGGCGAAAAACCAACGAAGAGCTTTGGGGGTGTGAAGCGCGGTGACGACTCAGCTACCGCGATAGGTGGAGTAGCTGTAAGGCGAAATCAGCAAAGGCACGTGGTAGTGATCCTGTTCGGCGCTGATGCCGAAGCGCAGCACCACCACATCGAGAAATGCAGGTTCGGGCAGTTGCACACCGCGGGCGCGGTAGTAATCACCGGCGCTGAACTGCAACTGATAGACACCGCTGCGGTAGTCATCGCCTTGCAGCAGGGGTGCATCGCAGCGGCCGTCGCTGTTGGTCAGGGTGCTGGCGACCAGCTCAAGCTGTGCGCCCTCGACACGGTACAACTCAACCTTGATTGCGCTGCCAGGGCAGCCATGCGCGGCGTCCAATACGTGTGTGGTCAAACGTCCCATAGCGTCTGCGCGCCTCCCGAAGTCAGTAAAAAGTGAAAGACCGCACCTTTTCAGGTCACTGAAAAAGCCGGCGGTGGCTGATTAAGACACTTTTCAAAAAAATTGTACACAATAAATTCAACAAGCCTGCGTTCCGTTGCTGACGCCGATACTGTAGGAGCGAGCTTGCTCGCGAAGATCGTTAACGATAACGCAGCGCTTCAGGGTTAACGAGGCGCTCTCAGGTTTTTCGCGAGCAAGCTCGCTCCTACAGTGAATGAGGTTTTTTTCAATTTAGCTGACCAGTCAGGCAGGTTTCTTGCAGTGCTATTCTGCAAAGACCCTGCGGAAAAAATGCAGAAATACAGGCTTACAAAGTGCACACTAAGTTGTATACAATCAGTCATCGTTGTGACGCCACCCAGTCTTTCCGCTGCCCGGCCGCCACACACACCGCTACCACGAACAAGAAGGAAGACTGCAGTGAGCGCTGACTACCCACGCGACCTGATCGGTTACGGCAGTAACCCTCCTCACCCACACTGGCCGGGCAAGGCCCGTATCGCCCTGTCGTTCGTACTCAACTACGAAGAAGGTGGTGAGCGCAACATCCTGCACGGCGACAAAGAGTCGGAAGCCTTCCTGTCCGAGATGGTCTCGGCGCAACCGCTGCAAGGCGAGCGCAACATGAGCATGGAGTCGCTGTACGAATACGGCAGCCGTGCCGGCGTGTGGCGCATCCTCAAGTTGTTCAAGGAATTCGATATCCCGCTGACCATCTTCGCCGTGGCCATGGCCGCCCAGCGCCACCCGGATGTGATCCGCGCGATGGTCGCCGCCGGCCACGAGATCTGCAGCCACGGCTACCGCTGGATCGACTACCAATACATGGATGAGGCCCAGGAACGCGAGCACATGCTCGAAGCGATCCGCATCCTCACCGAACTCACCGGCGAGCGCCCACTGGGCTGGTACACCGGCCGCACCGGCCCCAACACCCGGCGGCTGGTGATGGAGGAAGGCGGCTTCCTCTATGACTGCGACACCTATGACGACGACCTGCCCTACTGGGAACCCAACAACCCGACCGGCAAGCCGCACCTGGTGATCCCCTACACCCTGGACACCAATGACATGCGCTTCACCCAGGTCCAGGGTTTCAACAAGGGCGACGACTTTTTCGAATACCTGAAAGACGCCTTCGACGTGCTGTATGCCGAAGGCGCGGACGCACCGAAAATGCTCTCCATCGGCTTGCACTGCCGCCTGATCGGCCGCCCGGCACGCCTGGCCGCCCTCAAGCGGTTTATCGAATACGCCAAGGGCCATGACCAGGTGTGGTTTACCCGCCGCGTCGACATCGCCCGTCACTGGCATGACGTACACCCTTTCCAGGGAGCCGCCAAATGACCGCGTTCCAAACCCTGAAACCGTCGAGCCTGAGCCGCGACGAATTCGTCGCAGCCTTCGCCGACATCTACGAACATTCGCCATGGGTGGCCGAAAAGGCCTTCGACCTGGGCCAGGACGCTTCGATCGACGAGATTGAAACCCTGCACCAGCGCATGAGCGACATCCTGTTGAGCGCCGATCACGCAAGCCAACTGGCCCTGATCAACGCTCACCCGGACCTGGCGGGCAAAGCGGCCGTCCAGGGCCAGTTGACCGAAGCCAGCACTAATGAACAGGCTGGCGCCGGTATTCACCAATGCTCGAGCGACGAGTTTTCGCGCTTCACCGAGCTGAACGATGGCTACAAGGCCAAGTTCAAGTTTCCCTTCATCATGGCGGTAAAAGGCAGCAACCGGCACCAGATCCTTGCCGCGTTTGAAACGCGCATTCACAACTCGGTGGAAGCCGAGTTCAAATGCGCGCTGGCCGAGATCAATAAAATCGCGTTGTTCCGATTACTGACCCTTTAGCAGACCTGGCCCGAGCGATTCATGAACGCCCAGGGCCTGGCGAGCATCCCAAGCCACTTACTTTAAGGCAGACAAGAAGAATGAAAGCGCAACCCGTACCTTTCGAAAAGTTCGTCAACCTGGCCGACGCCCGCCTGGGCACCAAGATCATCTCTGTCACCGATGACTGGTTCGCCGACGCCAACCGTCTGTTCCAGCCGACCCCGGCCGTGTGGAAGGAGGGCGTTTTCGATGACAACGGCAAGTGGATGGACGGCTGGGAGTCGCGCCGCAAGCGCTTCGAAGGCTACGACAGCGCCGTGATCCGCCTGGGCGTACCGGGCTCGATCAAAGGCGTGGACATCGACACTTCATTCTTCACCGGCAACTTCCCGCCATCGGCGTCCCTGGAAGCCTGCTTCCTGGCGTCCGGCGAGCCGGATGACAACACCCAATGGGTTGAAGTGCTGTCGGCGGTGGAGCTGCAAGGCAACAGCCATCACTTCCACGAGATCAACAACGACCAGGCCTTCAGCCACCTGCGTTTCAACATCTACCCGGATGGTGGCGTGGCCCGTCTGCGTGTGTACGGCATTCCGTTCCGCGACTGGTCGGCGGTGGGCGACAACGAACAGGTGGACCTGGCTGCTGCATTGAACGGCGGCCGCGCACTGGCCTGCTCCGATGAACACTTCGGGCGCATGAGCAACATCCTCAACCCGGGCCGTGGCATCAACATGGGCGACGGCTGGGAAACCGCACGTCGTCGTACGCCGGGCAATGACTGGGTGATCGTCGCACTGGGCCACCCGGGCGAGATCGAGAAGATCGTGGTCGACACCCTGCACTTCAAGGGCAACTACCCGGACACTTGCTCGATCCAGGGCGCGTTCGTGAAGGGCGGCACCGACAGCCAGATCGAAACCCAATCGCTGTTCTGGCGCGAACTGCTGCCGGCGCAGAAACTGGAAATGCACGCTGAACACACGTTTGCCGAGCAGATCAAGGCGCTGGGCCCGATCACCCACATTCGACTGAATGTGTTCCCGGATGGTGGTGTGAGCCGCCTGCGGGTTCTCGGTAAGGTCTCGAAGTAACACCCGATCGTTCCCACGCTCTGCGTGGGAATGCATACCGTGACGCTCTGCGTCACAAGAGCGGACGCAGAGCGTCCAGGGCGGCGTTCCCACGCAGAGCGTGGGAACGATCCATACACAAGATTAAGAAGACAGCCATGCGCACACTGATGATCGAACCCCTGACCAAAGAAGCCTTCGCCCCTTTCGGAGACGTTATCGAAACCGATGGCAGCGATCACTTCATGATCAACAACGGGTCGACCATGCGCTTTCATAAACTGGCGACGGTTGAAACCGCCACGCCAGAAGATAACGCGATCATCAGCATCTTCCGCGCCGACGCGCAGGACATGCCGCTGACCGTGTGCATGCTGGAACGACACCCGCTGGGCAGCCAGGCTTTCATCCCGCTGCTCGGCAACCCCTTTCTGATCGTGGTCGCGCCACTTGGCGATGAACCTGTATCGGGCTTGGTCCGCGCCTTCGTTACCAACGGCAGGCAGGGCATTAATTACCATCGCGGCGTCTGGCACCACCCGGTGCTGACGATCGAAAAGCGGGATGACTTCCTGGTGGTTGATCGCAGTGGCACAGGCAATAACTGCGATGAGCATTTTTTCAAAGAGGATGAGCGGTTGATCCTCGCCCCCCACCAATAAGAGAAGGTCTGATCACTCGACGACAGAGTGACAGGCGAGAGGTAAAGACTGTGGAAGCACATTTGATGGAATGGCTGAACCTGAGCGTGCGCTGGGTTCACATGATCACTGGCGTCGCCTGGATCGGCGCTTCGTTCTACTTCGTCTGGCTGGAAAACAACCTCAACCGCGTCAACCCCAAGGACGGCCTCGCCGGTGACTTGTGGGCGATCCACGGTGGCGGTATCTACCACCTGGAAAAATACAAACTGGCCCCGCCGACCATGCCGGACAACCTGCACTGGTTCAAATGGGAAGCCTACTTCACCTGGATGTCCGGCATCGCGCTGCTGTGCGTGGTGTTCTACGCCAACCCGACCTTGTACCTGCTGGCCCCGGGCAGCAGCCTCAGCGGTCCGGAAGGTGTGTTGCTGGGCCTCGGCTCGCTGTTGGCCGGCTGGTTCATCTACTCCTTTCTGTGCGACTCGGCACTGGGCAAGCGCCCCGCCCTGCTCGGCCTGATCCTGTTCGTGCTGTTGATTGCCGCTGCGTACGGCTTCAGCAAAGTGTTCAGCGGCCGTGGTGCGTACCTGCATGTGGGCGCCGTGATCGGCACCATCATGGTGGGCAACGTGTTCCGCATCATCATGCCGGCCCAGCGCGCGCTGGTGGCAGCCATCGCCGAAAACCGCACACCCGACCCGGCACTGCCGGCCAAGGGTTTGCTGCGTTCGCGTCATAACAACTACTTCACCTTGCCGGTGCTGTTCATCATGATCAGCAACCACTTCCCGAGCACCTACGGCAGCCAATACAACTGGCTGATCCTGGCGGGCATCGCGGTAGCGGCGGTGTTGGTGCGTCACTACTTCAACACCCGTCATAACAGCCAGAAATATGCCTGGACCTTGCCGGTTGGCGCGCTGGCGATGATTTGCCTGGCCTACGTGACCGGCCCAAAACCGGTGGCGACTGCACCGGATGTGGCCAAGGCTCCTGCGGCCATCGAATACCAGCCGCTGCCGGAAACGGCGTTGGGTGGCGGGCTTAAACCGGCTGCTCCAGCGGCACCTGCACCGGCACCTGCCGAAGCAGCACCGGCCCAGGCCTCGATTGATTTTGACAAGGTCCACGGGGTGATCCAGGAGCGCTGCGCGGTGTGCCATTCGGCCAAGCCGACAAGCCCGCTGTTCAGCACCGCGCCGGCCGGGGTGATGTTTGATACGCCGCAGCAGATCCAGCAAATGGCCCCGCGCATCCAGGCACAGGCCGTGGCCAGCCAGATCATGCCGCTGGGCAATATCACCCAGATGACCCAGCAGGAACGGGACTTGATTGGCACCTGGATCACTCAGGGGGCGCGTACCAACTGACTGATTAACGCAGGACTCGTGTGGGAGCGGGCTTGCTCGCGAATGCGGTGTGTCATTCAACACTTCAG
>NZ_JBSVWQ010000202.1:0-10098 GCF_054071215.1 Pseudomonas sp. SDO5522_S412
TCAGCTAAAAGAGTTGTGGCTGATCCACCGCATTCGCGAGCAAGCCCGCTCCCACATTTTGATCCCGTTGACCTTCAGGATTTTGGCGGATTGACCTTCTGCACCAGCTCATAGGCACGCACCGTCGCCGGGCGTTGCTTGATGTGGTTGAACCAGCGTTCTACATGTGGGAAGTCTTCCAGCTTCTGGCTCTGCCACTTGTGGGAAACGATCCACGGGTAGATCGCCATGTCGGCAATGCTGTATTCCTCGCCGGCCACGAACGTGCGGTCGGCCAGGCGCCGGTCCAGCACGCCATACAGGCGGGCGGTCTCATCCACATAGCGTTTGATCGCGTAGGGAATCTTTTCCGGGGCGAACTGGCTGAAGTGGTGATTCTGGCCGGCCATCGGGCCCAGGCCACCCATTTGCCAGAACAGCCATTGCAGCGCTTCCTGACGACCACGCAGGTCCTGGGGAATGAACTTGCCGGTTTTTTCCGCGAGGTACAGCAGGATCGCACCGGATTCGAACAGGGAAATCGGCGCGCCGCCGTCGGTCGGGTTCTGATCGACGATGGCCGGGATGCGGTTATTGGGGGCGATCTTCAGGAAGTCGGGCTTGAACTGATCGCCCTGGCCGATGTTGATCGGGTGTACCTCGTAAGGCAGGCCGGCTTCTTCCAGGAACAACGACACTTTGTGACCGTTGGGGGTGGTCCAGTAATACAGGTCGATCATGAAGCTCTCCAAGGGTGGTGACGCTTGAGCGAATGCCTGTAGGTATAGGTGATGTTAGGGTGACGAAAATTCAATGAAACATTTGGGTCTATCGATATGGAAATTCGTGCGGGCGCAGCGTTGATTCTGATTGACCAGCAAAAAGGCATTCACCATCCCAGGCTGGGACGGCGCAATAATCCGCACGCCGAGGCGCGCATGCAGGCGTTGCTGGCGCATTGGCGGCGCGAAGGCTGGCCGGTGATTCATGTGCAGCATCTGTCCCATTCGCCGGAATCGGTGTTCTGGCCGCAGCAGTCGGGGGTGGAGTTTCAGGATGCATTTATTCCGCAGGCGGGTGAGCAGTTGATCCAGAAACGGGTGCCGGACGCATTTTGTGGGACGGGGCTGGAAGCGAGGTTGCATGAGGCCGGGCTTCGGCAAGTGGTGCTGGTGGGCGTGGCCACCCATAACTCGGTGGAGGCCACGGCCCGCAGTGCCGGCAACCTGGGGTTTGAGACGTGGGTTATCGAAGATGCCTGCTACACCTTCGACAAGGCGGACTTTTTCGGGCAGATGCATTCGGCGCAGGCGGTACATGCCATGTCGTTGGGCAACCTGCACGGCGAGTACGCCACAGTGATTTCCTCCAAACAGTTGCTGGAGTGACCGTTGTGGCGAGGGAGCTTGCTCCCGCTGGACCAGGCTGGAGCTCCAGTGCGAAGCGCTCCCGAGTGCCTCACCTCAGTCCGCCTGAAGACGCGCGTGCACAGATTTTGGGGCTGCTACGCAGCCCAACGGGAGCAAGCTCCCTCGCCACAGAGGATCTAAGCCACCGCGCCGTCCACCAACACCTGCAACGTTTGTTGTGAGCATCGCTCGATGCGTACCCGCACACCATAGACTTCGGCAAACAGCGCCGTATCCAGCACGTCATCCGCCGCGCCACTGGCGTACAGCCGGCCCTGGCGCAGCACCGCGATATGGTCGGCATAGCGCGCCGCGAGGTTGATGTCGTGCAGCACCACCACGGCGATCAGGTTGTGTTCCCGCACCAGGTCGCGCACGCAATCCATGACCTTCAACTGGTAGTTCAAGTCCAGCGCACTGGTGGGTTCATCCAGCAGCATCACCTGTGGCCGGCGCGCAATCAGTTGCGCCAGGCTGACCAGTTGCCGCTGGCCGCCGGATAACGTGCTCAATAGCTGATCCGCCAGATGAGCGATGCCAATCCTTTGCAACGCATCAAAGGCCTCGCGCATGCACGCGTCGCTTGAAAGCGCAATGCCCTCGACGTTCGCCACCCGCAGCGCCGCGATCACGCTTTCCATCACACTCAGGCTCAAGCCCGGCGGAAGGTTTTGCGGCATATAGGTCACACGCCGGGCGCGTTCACCGACGGACATTTTCGTCAGGTCCAGGTCACCCAATCTGACAACGCCCTGCATCTTTTCCAGCCCCGCCACCGCCCGCAGCAACGTCGACTTGCCCGCACCGTTCGGCCCGATCAACGCGGTCAAACTGCCGTGGGCCAGGGTTGGCAAGCTCAGGTCATGCACAATCTGGCGCCGGCCATAGCTGACCTGGGCGTTCTGAATCGACAGCCCGCTGCTCATAACTGCCTCCCGCGCTTGAACACCAGCAACACGAAAATCGGCACGCCCACCAGCGCGGTGACGATACCCACGGGTACGATCACCCCGGGCATGATCAGTTTGCTGGCGATGGATGACAGCGACAACAGTAACGCGCCGACAAGCGCGCTGGCCGGTAGCAGGAAGCGCTGGTCTTCACCCACCAGAATCCGCGCGATGTGCGGACCCACCAGGCCGATAAATCCGATGGTTCCCACAAACGCCACGGCGGTGGCCGACAGCAGGCTGATGCGCAACAACGAGAAAAACCGCAGGCGCTTCACATCGACACCGAAGCTTTGCGCGCGGTCTTCGCCCATGCGCAACAGGGTCAGGCGTGGCGCGGCCGCGAAGGAAAAGGGCATGACCACGGCGACCACCAACGCGAGGATGCCGAGCTTGTCCCAGTTGGCCCGGGTCACGCTGCCCAGGGTCCAGAACACCAGTTGTTGCAGCACATCTTCGGTGGCGACCAGTTGCAACAGGGCGACCACCGCGTTGCAACTGAACACCAGGGCAATCCCGAACAGCACCAGGCTTTCCACCCCGGCACCGCGCAGGCGCGACATGGCTTGCAGCAAAAAGACCGAGGCGGCGGCAAACACAAAGGCTGAAATGGAAATCGCCGTATTGGCCGACACCCACAGCGTCGTCACCGGAAACACAATCACCAGGGACGCGCCCAACGCCGCCGCCGAGGAAACCCCCAGGGTGAATGGACTGGCGAGCGGGTTGTTAAGGATCGCCTGCATCTCGGCGCCCGCCAGCGACAGCGCGCAACCGACCAACACCGCCATCAAGGCGTAGGGCAGGCGCACGTTCCAGATGATCACCTGGTCGGTGGCGCTCAGGTGGGCCGGGTGCAGCAAGCCATCGAGCAGGGCGCCAAGGCCCATGCCCGACGGGCCGCTGGCCAGGTCCACGAGGATCGCGCACATCAGCGCGCCACCCAGCAGGGCCAGCAGCCAGCAACGACGCGCGAGCAGGCGGCGATAGCCTTGGCTGGCGGTGGCGAGGTCGAGGGTTTGAGTGGTCATTGGATTTGCAGCCTTGAAAACGACGAAAATCCCTGCCGGTACACGGTCAGTGTGGGAGCTGGCTTGCCTGCGATGGCGATGGTGAATCCAACACCGCTATCGCAGGCAAGCCAGCTCCCACAGGAACCGTGTACAGGCAGGGAATGGGTTGTGAGCCTTAGTTACTTGGCCTTGCCATCAATCCAGTAAGCACCCTGCAGCGGCATGCCGAGGAACTGTTGGTTCATCGCTTCCATGGTCGCCTTGGGATCCAGCTTGGCGAACAATTCCGGATGCACCCACTTGGCCAGCGCTTCAATCGCCAGCAGGTTGTACGGCGAGTTGTAGAAGTCATGCCACAGACCGTGGGAATTGCCCTCACGAATCGCCCGAAGGTTCACAAACTCAGGGCGGGCCAGCACGGTATCAAACGCGGCACGCGCGTCTTCGTTGCTCACGCCAGCACCCAGAATCAACCCGGGCTTGTGATTGCCGGTGGCCACATACACATCCGGGTCAGCTTTCAGCGCGTACTCGACACTGATATCTCCCAGCGCCCCCGGCACCACGTCGGCGGCGATGTTGCGCCCGCCCACCAGCTTGATCACTTCACCCATGCCGCTCTTGCCAGTGGTGTGCCCCGGTGCCTGCCAGGCGCCGGCCAGCAATTCCAGGAACACGCTCGGGCGCGGCCCGGCCGGCAAGGTGGCGACGGCGTCGGTGATCACCTTGATGTGCTGGTCATAAAAGTCGAGGAACGCCTTGGCCTGGGTTTCCCGGCCCAGGGCCTGGCCCAGGGCGGTCATGCTGGCGTGGGTGCCTTGCACCGGGTTGATGCGGAAGTCGACGAACAACACTGCAATGCCCGCCTTGGCCAACACGTCCGCCACCGGGCTGTGTTCAGTCGGGCCATGGCCGGAAATGCTGAACACCGCCAGGTCCGGTTTCAGCGAAAGAATTTCCTCGGCGCTGACGCTTTGCTCCGACGCCTGGCCAATCAGCGGAATGTCTTTTACCGTCGGAAATTTCGCCACGTAGGCGTTATAGGTGTGGGCGTCCAACAGTTTCAAGTCATTCTGCCAGCCGACAACCCGTTGGAATGGCGCGTCCTTGTCCAGCAAGGCAAAGGCCGAAATCAGCCGGCCTTCGCCGAGCACCACGCGCTGCACGTGGTCTGGCACCTCGACCTTGCGGCCCAGCACGTCGGTGACTTCATGGGCGGCGGCGGTTTCGGCGTGGCCGAGGATCAGCACGGCAAACAGTGCGCCCAGCTTGAGGAAGTTGCGGGGTTTCAGCATGGCGAGAACTCCAGGTGAAGGCGGCGCATCAGACATCGCTCCAGCGCCGCAAAAGGTTGTGATAGGCGCCGCTCAGTTGCAGCAATGCGTGGTCGTCGGCGTGTTGCGCGGTGAGGCGTTGAATCGCCACGTCCATGTCCAGCAGCAGTTGGCGCTGACTGTCTTCGCGCACCAGGCTTTCGATCCAGAAGAAACTGGCGATGCGCTCGCCGCGGGTGACCGGGTTGATCTTGTGCAAACTGCTGCCGGGATAAATCAGCAGGTGCCCGGCGGGCAGCTTCACCGCGTGCTCGCCGAAGGTGTCGCGGATCACCAGTTCGCCGCCGTCGTAGCTGGCCGGATCAGCCAGGAACAAGGTGGCGGAGATGTCGGTGCGCACCCGTTCGCGCACACCCTTGAGGCCGCGAATCGCATTGTCGATATGCCAGTCGAAGGCCTCGCCGCCGCTGTAGCGGTTGAACAGCGGCGGGTAGATTTTCTTCGGCAGGGCGGCGGACATGAACAGCGCGTTGTCCGACAGCCGCGACAGAATCTGCTCACCCAGGCGAATCGCTACCGGCGCGTCTTCCGACAGCTGCCGGTTGTTTTTCGCCCTGGCCGAGCGTTGCCCGGCGGTGACCTTGCCGTCGACCCACGGTTGATCGAGCAGGGTGGCGACGGCCACCTCGACTTCTTCGGCACTCAACAGGCCGGGGATTTCGATCAGCACGGCTTAAAACTCATAGTCGACACTGGCGGTGAGCGTGCGCCCGGCGCCCGGAATGCCGTAGAGCTGGAAGCCGTCCAGGGACGCGCCGATCTGGCTGTAGTAGAACTTGTTAAACACGTTGTTCAGGTTGAGATTGACCGTGGTTTGCCTGGTCACTTTGTATTGCGCAGCCACGTTGTTGAGCCAGTAGCCGGGGGCCTTTTCGTGGTCGCGGGTGTAGATCGCGTACACGCCGGACGGGCCGGTGGCGTAGCTGCTGTTGTTGTTCAGGCCGCCGACGTATTTGTTGTCGCTGTAGCGGCGGCGTCCTACGTATTGCGCGCCGTAACTCAGGCTCAGGTCGTCGGTGACGGCGTAGGTGGTCCACAGGTTGGCGGTCAGGTCGGGAACGTTCTTGGCTTCCTCGCCTTTGTTGGCCCCTTTGGTCTGGGTGCTTTTCAGCGCGGAGAACCCGCTGTACACCGTCCAGCGCGGGCTGATATTGCCTTGCAGGCCCAGTTCCACACCGTCTACGCGCTTGGCGGGGAGGGCGCGTACCGGAGCGCTTTCGCCGTCCTGGTATTCCCAGGAGTTGTCCAGTTCGGTGCGGAAGATCGCGGCGGTGACGTTCAGCAGGTCGTGGGCAATGTCCCACTTGGTGCCGATCTCGTAGGTCTTCGACTTGGCCGGGGTGTAGTTGCTGGTGCTCGCGGCGCCGTAGATCTGGTTGTTGGTCGACGCGCCCAGGGCTGACGGTTGTGCCGCTTCGCTGTAGGACACGTAGATGCTGCCGTTAGGCAACGGCTTGTACACCGCGCCGACCCGGCCGCTCACGGCACCGTCGGTGCTGTCGATGGACGCTTGGCCACGCTGGGTGGTTTTGGCCTGCCAGTTGTCGTAGCGCAGGGAGCCGAGCACTTGCCACTGTTCATTCAGGGTGACGGTATCGCCCAGGTAGATGCCGGCGTTGTCGATCACTGAGCGTGGCTGGCCTTCACCCTTGGTCACTTCGTTGCTGGCGAAGCTGTGGTTCGGGTCGTTCATGTCGAAGAACAGATCGCCGGCCGGCACTTCGGCGTTGCGTTTCAGGCCGCCGTAGGTCTCGTGATAGAACTCGAGCCCGCTGACCACCGCGTGTTCCAGCCCGCCGGTATTGAGCTTGAAGGCGAAGTCGGTCTGGTTGTCGAGGATGGTATAGCGCGTCGACTGGCCGAAGTCGCTCCCTCGCAAAATACCGTAGGCGGTGTTACCGCTGTTGGCGTATCCCGGGTAGGCATTTACCGTGCTGCCGGGCACTTGGCTGATCGGTCCTACGCCGGTGTAGCCCAAGGTCGCACAGCGCGTGCCGGTGCAGGTTTTTTGGCCATTGCCGTTGGCGGCGAAGAAGCGCGCGGGCGAGAGCACCGCGAAGTTGTCGGTACGCTCCCACTTGGTCTGGTTCTTCAGGGTCGCTTCGTTCCAGTCGAAATCATGCTCGAAGCGGGTGGTCAGCGAAGTGGTTTTGGTCTGCTGGGTGTACAGGTGCGAGTCGCCATACCAGTTGGAGCGCTTGACTCCCGGCATGCGGTCGCCGTCGGTGCCGCGCTGGATCGGCACACCGCCGTCCGGCGTGTTGTCGTCCTTCTGGTAGAAGGTGTCGATAAACAGGCGGGTGTCGGTGCCCAGGCCGAAGCCGAGGGAGGTCGCGATGCCCCAGCGGTCGTAGTCCACGTCGTCACGCTCGGCCACCTGGTTGTAGTGCTTCATCAGGTTGATGCGCAGGGCGGTGGTGTCATTCAGTTGTTGGTTGAAATCGCCGGTGAGGCGGCGGTAGCTGTCGGTGCCGATGCCGGCCGAGAGTTTGTTGGCATCCCCCAGATGCGCCTCTTTACTCACCAGGTTGACGCTGCCGCCTACCGCGGAAACGCCGGATTCGATCGAGCCGGTGCCCTTGAACACTTCTGCCTGTTGCAGGTTGAAGGTGTCGGTGCGGGTCGATTGGCCGGCATCGCGCACACCGTCGACGGTCAGGCTCTGCTCCGAGGAAAACCCGCGAATCGAAAACAGGTCGCCCCAGCCCAGGTTGCCTTCGCCGGACATGAAGGTGATGCCCGGCACGTTGCGCAACACTTCCTGCAAGGTCTGCGCGTTTTGCTCCTTGAGCACTTGCTGCGGGACGATGGTTACGCTTTGCGGGGCATCAAGCAGCGGCTGGCTGATTTTTGCCGAGGTCACCCGGTCGACTTTAAAGGCGGAAGTGGCTTCACCGTCGATCTTGATTTCCGGCAGGCTCAGCACTGAATCATTCGACGCCGCCACCGGCGCATCGGCCCAGGCGGTGGGAGAAACGCTGCCGGCGGCAAGCAGGCCGAACATCGGCGCAAGGGTAGATTGCAGCGACAGGGCGCGAGGGGTAGGCAATGGCATTCGGAGTGACCTAGGCTAAATTACAATTAATCTCATTTAGATTCGGTAGTCTAAAGACCGATACCGGCCGCCATGACGTGGCTTTGTAATGTGGATGCGTGATTACCGCTTCCCACAACATTCCATTACATTTGCGCGTACTCCTGGCTGAAGTTTCGGCTATCTCCTGCCTTTTGAGTTTCGGACGAATTGCCCCATGGCCAAGCAAGACCACCTGCTGATCGTTGATGACGACCCGCAAATCCGCCAATTGCTGTGCGACTACCTGAGTGACGCCGGCTTCCAGGTGTCCACCGCCGGCGACGGCAAGGAAATGCGCCGCCGCCTGGCGCTGAATGTCATCGACCTGATCGTCCTCGACCTGATGTTGCCCGGCGAAGACGGCCTGAGTTTGTGCCGCGAATTGCGCGTCAGCTCCAACACGCCGGTGATCATGCTCACCGCCAAGGGCACGCTGATCGACCGGATCGTCGGCCTGGAAATCGGCGCCGACGATTACCTGCCCAAGCCGTTCGACCCGCGGGAGTTGCTGGTGCGGATCAAGGTGGTGCTGCGCCGGGTGCAGAGTTTTCCGGACCGGGCGCGGCTCGATGAAGCACCGAGCATCAGCTTTGCCGGCTGGCAGCTGGACACCCGGGCCCGCCAATTGCTTTCGCCGGAAGGCGTGGTGGTCAGCCTCGGCAACTCCGATTACCGGGTGTTGCGCCTGTTGTTGCAGCATCCCAACCGGCCGCTGAGCCGCGACTTTTTGCTCAACCACGTGTTCGACAAAGACAGCACGCCGTTCGACCGCTCGATTGATGTGTGCGTCAGCCGACTGCGCTCGCAGTTGCCGGCCGGTTTGATCAAGACCGTGCGCAACGAGGGTTACATGCTCACCGCCGACGACGTGGCGCTGCAATCGTGAAACTGCTGCCGCGTTCGCTGTTCGGCCGGCTGGTGCTGATTCTGGTCAGCGGCATGCTCGCGGCCCAGGCCCTGACCAGCAGCATCTGGTACGACATGCGCCACGGCCAGGTGCTGGAAATCCCCAGCCGGCTGATCGCCACGCGGCTGGCGGACGTGGTGCGGCTGGTACACAGCGATCCGGCGCATGCGGATCTGCTGATCAAGCTGCTTGATACGCCGCGCTTTCGCCTGACCCTGAGTGACCAGGCCAGTGATGTGACAAGCAGCATCAGCGACAGCGACCAGGCCACCGAGCGCTTGCTGAATAAAGTGCTCTCGGAGAAAACCGGCTACACCCAGAACCTGCATCTGTTGAGCCTCAAGTTGCTGGATGCCGAGGGCCAGCATGCCGGGCTGTCGACTCTGCTCAGCTCCAGGCCTGTGGTGGGGCAATTCCTGATTGACCTGCGTTTGCCGGACGGGCGCTGGCTGCAGGTGCAGGCCACCGAAGAACAAGGCTGGACCAGTACTTCGCCGATGGACTTGCTGTTCGATTACGTGATGCGCATTTATCTGCTGCGGGTATTGGTGCTGGTGATCATTGCCCTGGTGGCGGTGCGCCTGGCCATTCGCCCGCTCAACGCCCTGGCCAAGGCTGCCGAAGCCTTGGGCCGGGACATCCAGCGGCCACCGCTGGCCCTCGATGGGCCCACCGAAGTGCGCCGCGCCGCCCAGGCGTTCAACGCCATGCAGCAGCGGCTGATCGCCAATATCGCCGAGCGCACGCGCTTCCTGGCGGCGATTTCCCACGACCTGCGCTCGCCCATTACGCGCCTGCGGTTACGTACGGAAATGCTCGACGACAACCGCACCAAAGAACGTTTTCGCAGCGACCTGGAAGAAATGGAGCACATGGTTTCCAGCACCCTGGACTTCGTCAGCAGCGGCGAAATCAACGAGAAGCGCCAGAACATCGACATCAACGCCTTGCTGCAAAGCTTGCAGGCGGACCTGCAGGACGTGGGCGAGACGGTGACGATAGAAGGGCGGGCCAAACAGCCATTGCCGGGGTATGCCCGCAGTCTCAAGCGTTGCGTGCAGAACCTGCTGGAGAACGCGGTGCGTTATGGCTCCGAGGTGGTGGTGCGGGTAGAGGACAAGGCGGACAGCTTGAAGATTGTCATCAGCGACCGTGGGCCGGGGATTCCCCAGGAACAACTGGAACAGGTGATGGAGCCGTTTTACCGGGTGGAAGGCTCACGCAATGTGGAAACCGGTGGTTACGGGCTGGGGCTGAGTATCGCGCATACGATCGCCAGTGCCCATGACGGGCGGTTGGGCTTGAGCAATCGGGAGGGTGGGGGGTTGGAGGTGGTGTTGGAGTTTCAGCGCAAATCCTGGCCTTGAAATGCAGGCTAAATGTGGGAGCGGGCTTGCTCGCGAAAGCGGTGTATCAGTAACAGAGAGGTT
>NZ_JBSVWQ010000203.1:0-10023 GCF_054071215.1 Pseudomonas sp. SDO5522_S412
AGTCGATACATACGGCGACTGTCACACCGCATTCGCGAGCAAGCCCGCTCCCACAGTTTCAACCGCATTCAGTCTTCGAAATGAATGGGGCATTGGTCGGCCCCTTCCAGTTTCTTCAGCTCTTCCACCACCTGCGGCCGGGCCTTGCGCAACGCCAGGCTGCGCCCCACTCCATTCAATCGGCGCGCTTCCTGGTGTAGCATCTCCACCCCGGAATAGTCGATGAAGTTGATCTGCTGCGCCTCGATCACCACCCGCTGGCCGTGCAGGCTTTGCAGCCGTACTTGCAGGTAATGGCTGGCGCCAAAAAAGATCGACCCGCCGACTCGCAGCACATCGTCCTCTCCGTCACGCCATTGCTGGACCCGCGGCTGTGAGGTGCGCTTGAGGTAGAAAAACAGCGACGCCAGCACCCCGGCGTAAATGGCCGTTTGCAACTCCAGCAACAGCGTGGCGATGCAGGTCAGGCTCATCACCACGAACTCTGCGCGGCTGACCCGGAACAGCGCCCGAATACCACGATGGTCGACCAACCCCCAGCAAATCAGCAGGATGCTGGCGGCCATGCTCGGGATCGGGATATGCGCGATCAATGCCGCACCGAACAGCGCGAACAACGCCACCCACAACGCGGAAAACACTCCCGCCAGCGGCGAACAGGCGCCTGCCTCATAACTCAGGCCCGACCGTGTGAAGGAACCCGCCGACAAGTACCCCGAGAAAAATCCACCGACGATGTTGGATAAACCCTGGGCGCGCACTTCCTGATTTGCATCGAGCAATTGTTGGGAGCGGGCCGACAGTGAGCGCGCAATCGACAGGCTGGTCACCAGCCCCAGCATGCCCACCGCCACGGCACTCGGCAGCAGGCGCAGGACCATGTCCAGGTCCATCGGCAGCGGGCTGAACGGTGGCAGCTTGCCGACAAATGAACTGACCCGCGCCACCTCCCCGAACATCGTCGGCCACAGCCACGGGATGAGGCTGCCCAGGGCCAGCGCGACCAACAGGGTTGGCCAGCGCGGTACCCAGAGTTTCAGCAGCACCCCCACCAGCAAGGTGCCGAGCCCGAGCACCAGTGAAGGACGATTCCACTCCCCGGCATGGTTGATCAGCGCCAGCAGACTGTTGATCGCCGTGGCCTGGCTGGGCAGGTCCAGCCCCAGCAGGTTGGGCAGTTGGCCCAGGGCGATCACCACCGCAGCGCCGAGGGTGAAGCCGAGCACCACTGAATGCGAGACGAAATTCACCAGGGCGCCGAAGCGCAGCATACCCAACAGCCATTGGAAGACGCCGGCCAGGAACGTCAGCAGCAGGATGAGTGTGATGTAGTCCTGGGAGCCGGGCACGGCCAGCGGGCTGACGCTGGCGTAGAGCACGATAGAGATGGCTGCCGTGGGGCCGCAGATCAGGTGCCAGGAAGAGCCCCACAAGCAGGCGATCAATACCGGGATGATCGCGGCGTACAGGCCATACTCCGGTGGGAGACCGGCGATCAGCGCGTAGGCAATGGACTGGGGTAATGCCAGGACTGCACCGCTCAGGCCGACGACCGCGTCCCTTCCGACGCTGGCGCGGGTTTGGCGCGGGAGCCAGCTGAGGAAGGGAAAGAGTGTATGGCGGTTGGGCCAGGGCATTGGAAACTCGGTTGAAGAGGTTTGAATCAGAGTATCAGGCTCATGATGATCGTTCCCACGCAGAGCGTGGGAACGATCAGTGCATCAGAGTTTGGCTTTTACAGCGGCCAGCGCATCCTGGCCGTCCACGGTTTTAACCCCGTCCAGCCACTTGTCCAGCACCGCCGGGTTCGCCTTGATCCACGCCTTCGCCGCGTCCGCATTACTGACCTTCTTGTTCACCACCTCAGCCATGATGGCGTTCTCCATCTCCTGGGTGAAACTCAGGTTGGTCAGCAATTTCCCCACATTCGGGCACGCCTGTGCATAGCCCTTGCGGGTCAACGTATACACGCTGCCGGTGTCACCAAAGTACTTCTCCCCACCCTTGAGGTAATGCATCTTCAACTGCACGTTCATCGGGTGCGGCGTCCAGCCGAGGAAGGTCACGAACTTCTGCTTTTTCACCGCCCGGGACACTTCGGCCAGCATCGCCTGTTCACTGGACTCGATCAGCTTCCACTGGCCCAGGTCGAAGTCGTTTTTCTTGATGATTTCCTGCAACGAGAGATTCGCCGGCGCACCCGAACCGATGCCGTAGATCTTCTTGTCGAACTTGTCGGCAAACTTGTTCAGGTCGGCAAAGTCATGCACCCCGGCGTCCCAGACATAGTCCGGCACGGCCAGGGTGAACTCGGTGCCGTCGAGGTTCTTCGCCAGTTGCACCACATCGCCATTGGCCACGAACTTGTCGTAGAAGCCCTGCTGCGCCGGCATCCAGTTACCCAGGAACACGTCCACCTGGCCGTCCTTGAGCCCGCCAAAGGTGATCGGCACCGCAAGGGTATCGACCTTGGCCTTGTAGCCCATGCCGTTCAACAGGAAACCGGTAATGGCATTGGTGGCGGCGATATCGCTCCAGCCCGGATCGGCCATCTTCACGGTGTCGCAGCTGGTGTCCGCGTAGACGCCGGCACTGCTCAATGCCAGCAGCGCAACGCTCAACACGGTGGATAACTTTTGCATGGCCTTCCCCTCAGTTTTATTGGTTTTGGCAGGGTTGTGGAAAACGTGCCTTGCGCTCCAGATCGTCGAGGTCGATGTGGTTGCGCATGTATTGCTGACTGGCGTCTACCAGTGGCTGGTGGTCCCAGCTCTTCAGCTTGCCCTGGGTCAGCGCCTCGAACACCAGGCGGCGACGGCGTTGGCTGGCGAGCACCTGCTGGTGGATCGCCGGGATGTCCCATTTGGCCCGCGCTTCATGAAAAAACGCCTCGAACAGTGGCCGGTGTTCCGGTGACTGGCTGAGGTCCTCCCGCTCGTGCGGGTCGTTGTGCACATCGAACAGCAGGCACGGATCGTCCTCGCTGTAGATGAACTTGTAGGCGCCACGGCGAATCATCATCAGCGGGCTGATGGTGCCCTCGGCCATGTACTCGCCGAACACTTCGTCGTGCCCGCCCTGCCCTTGCAGGTGAGACACCAGCGAGCGGCCGTCCAGCGCCAGCCTCGGGTCCAGCTCGCCGCCGGCCAGTTCCACCAGGGTAGGCAGCAGGTCGGCGGTGGACACGGCGGCGGTCACCCGGCCGGCCGCAAACTGCCCCGGCGCGCTGATCAGCAGCGGCACCCGGGCGGCCATTTCAAACCAGTGCATTTTGTACCAGAGCCCGCGTTCGCCGAGCATGTCGCCGTGGTCGCCGGAGAAGATGATGATGGTGTCATCGGCCAGGCCCGTGTCTTCCAGGGTTTGCAGGAGCTTGCCGACGTTACTGTCAATGTAGCTGCACGCGCCGAAGTAGGCGCGGCGTGCATCGCGGATCTTGTTCAGCGGCAGCGGCTTGTCCCACAGGTCATAGACCTTGAGCAGGCGCTGGGAGTGAGGGTCGAGGTCAGCCTGTGGCGGTGTTGCAGGCAGCGGGATGTCGTTGTCGTCGTACAGGTCCCAGAACGGTTTGGGAATGGTGTAAGGGTCGTGTGGGTGCGTCATCGACACGGTCAGGCAGAACGGCTGGTCGCCATCTTCGCGGATATGGTCGAACAGGTACTGTTGGGCCTTGAACACTACCTCTTCGTCGAAATCCAGCTGGTTGGTGCGCACGCACGGCCCGGCCTGCAGCACCGACGCCATGTTGTGGTACCAGGAGGGGCGCACGTCCGGCTCATCCCAGTTCACGGCCCAGCCATAGTCGGCCGGGTAGATGTCACTGGTCAGGCGTTCTTCATAGCCGTGGAGCTGGTCGGGGCCGCAAAAATGCATCTTGCCCGACAGCGCGGTGCGGTAGCCGAGGCGGCGCAGGTAGTGGGCATAGGTCGGCACGTCGGCGGGGAAATCGGCCGCGTTGTCGTAGGCGCCGATCTTGCTCGGCAACTGCCCACTCACCAGGGTAAAGCGCGATGGCGCACACAGCGGACTGTTGCAGTAAGCGGCGTCGAACACCACGCCCTCAGCGGCGAGGCGACTCAAGTTTGGCAGTTTGATAGGCGAAGGACCGTAGAACGGAAGCATCGGCGCGGCCATTTGATCGGCCATGATAAAAAGAATGTTCTTGCGCTTCATGGTTTCGCGGCATTCCATAGTCGATGTTTATGCGAATGAGCATGCAGGCCATGGAAATCGTGGTAAAGCCCATGAGAAGCAATGTCTAGGATAAGCCCAGCTTATGTATGAATCCCTCGGTCACCTGTCACTCGACCTGCTGCGTGCCTTTGAATCCGCAGCGCGCCAACGCAGCTTTACGGCAGCGGCGATGGAGTTGGGCACCACCCAGCCGGCCATCAGCCAGCAGATCAAGCGCCTGGAAGAACAGCTGAAGGTGCGCCTGTTTGATCGCATCTACCGTGGCATCGAGCTGACCGACGCGGGCGCCTTGTTATTCGAGCAGGTACAGGCCGGTTTGCAGAGCATCAACCAGGGCCTGAGCGCGATTGCCGAGCAGGACCAGCATGAAGTCCTGCAGGTGGCGACCGACTTTGCCTTCGCCGCGTATTGGCTGATGCCACGCTTGCATCGTTTCCATGAAGCCAACCCGCAGGTGGACGTGAGCCTGGTCACCAGCGAGCGTAACCACGCCACGTTGCGCAGCGATATCGACGTAGCGGTGCTGTTCGGTGACGGACGCTTCAAACAGGGCGACAGCCTGTGGCTGTTCAACGAGGAAGTGTTCCCGGTGTGCAGCCCGCAGCTACTCCAGGACCGAGTCGCGCCACTGTCGGTGCAGAGCCTGCTGGAGTTCCCGTTGCTGCACCTGCGCCAGCAAAACAACAACCAGTGGTTCGACTGGAGCGGGGTGTTTCGCGAACTGGGCCTCACCACCGCGCCCACCCCGGGCCAACTGCGTTTCGACAATTACACGCTGTTGATCCAGGCCGCGATCGCGGGCCAGGGCGTGGCCATCGGCTGGCGTCACCTTGTGGATAACCTGCTGGAGCAAAAATGGCTGTGCCGGCCGATTGGCGACACGGTGATCTCGCGCTTCGGCTATTACGTGGTGCTGCCCCAGCGCAAACGCCGCAGCCAGTTGATCGAGCGTTTCGTCGACTGGCTGATGACCGAACAGGCCAGCAGCGCACAATCGCTGACCGGTCTGGCCCTGCCGTCCATTGCGGTCTAGGATTTGCCGATCAATGAGCCCGGAGCCTGTCATGCAACGTATCAAGGGCTACCACGCCCATATCTATTTCGACGCCAACACCATCGACCAGGCGCGCAAACTCTGCGAAGACGCCGCGCAATTGTTTCCGCTGCGCATGGGCCGCGTGCATGAACGCCCGGTGGGCCCGCACCCGGACTGGAGCTGCCAGCTGGCATTCGAACCTGAATACATCGGCGTCGTGCTGCCTTGGCTGGCCCTCAACCGCAACGGCCTGGTGGTGTTCCTGCACCCGACCACCGGTGATGACCTCAAGGACCACACCGAACACGCGATCTGGATGGGGGCGATGCGCACGCTGGATCTGTCAATATTTTAAGCCTTCAATTTCCCTATATATGGGACTGATATTTATATATTGAGACTTTGCCGGTCTTGGGTTTATATTCGCCTCATCCGCTCAGAACACTCAGGTGAAGCGATGCAGGCGCAATTGATCGCGCTCGATTGGGGAACCAGTTCCCTTCGTGCTTACAAGCTCGGCCCGGCAGGCGTCGTGATCGAACGGCGCACCTTGGCGTCGGGGATCATGCACCTGCCGACTGAAGCCCGGGAAATAGCCGGTGTTCGCTGCAGCAACGGGTTCGAGCTGGCATTCGACGCAGCCTGCGGTGACTGGCTCGACACCCAGCCCGACCTTCCCGTTATCGCTTGCGGCATGGTCGGCAGCGCCCAGGGCTGGAGCGAAGCGGCTTACCGCGACACCCCGGCCGACGTCTCTACCCTCGGCCAGGCGCTGCATGTTGTGCGCAGCCTGCGAGGTACAGCGGTGCACATCGTGCCCGGCGTGATTCAACGCGGCGCGTTGCCCAATGTGATGCGCGGCGAAGAAACCCAGGTGCTTGGCGTGCTGCAAAGCGTGTCCGCCACTACCGGGAGCGACGTACTGATCGGGCTGCCGGGCAGCCATTCCAAGTGGGTGGAGGTGGTGGAAGGCTGCATCACTCACTTCGATACTTTCATGACCGGCGAGTTGTTCGCCGTGCTCAGTCAACACAGCATTCTGGGGCGCACCCAGCGCCCTTCCGAACAGTTCCAGGTGGCCGCTTTTGATCGCGGTGTTCAGGTTGCGCTGTCGGCAGACGGCCAAACGGGGCTGTTGTCGAACTTGTTCAGCGCACGCTCCCTGGGATTGACCGGCGAGCTGGCGCCTGACGAGCAACCGGACTATCTGTCCGGGCTGTTGATCGGCCACGAACTGACCGGCCTGCGCACTCGCAAGCCCAGCCAGCAGCGCGACATCGTCCTGGTCGGCACACCCCAACTCTGCACCCGCTACCAGCGTGCACTCCAACTCTGTGGCTTCCCCCACGTGACCCTGGCGCAGGAGGCTACCGAGCGTGGCCTTTGGCAACTGGCCATGGCGGCGGGGCTGCTGCCTGCAACCTGACGAGAGGCCCGACATGCTCAAGCAAGCACTGACACACAACGGTTTGATCGCGATCCTGCGCGGCCTGCGACCGGAGGAGGCGCTGGCGATCGGCGAGGTGTTGTACACGGCGGGCTTCAGGGTGATCGAAGTGCCGCTGAACTCGCCGGATCCTTATTCCAGCATCCGCATCCTGCGGGACAGCCTGCCCGCCGATTGCCTGATCGGCGCCGGCACCGTGCTGACCCCGGAACAGGTCGATCAAGTCAAAGCCGTCGGCGGCCAGGTGATCGTCATGCCCCATAGCGATGCCAAGGTGCTGCGGGCCGCCAAGGCCGCGGGCCTGTATCTGTCGCCGGGTGTGGCCACGCCCACCGAAGCGTTCGCCGCGCTGGCCGAAGGCGCCGACGTGCTGAAGCTGTTCCCGGCCGAGCAAATGGGCCCGGCGGTGGTCAAGGCCTGGCTCGCGGTGCTGCCCGCGGGCACGGTGTTACTGCCGGTGGGCGGCATCACTCCGGACAACATGCAGGTATTTTTCGACGCGGGCGTCAAAGGCTTCGGCCTGGGCTCCGGGTTATTCAAGCCGGGCATGAGCGTCGCCCAAGTGGCGAGCAACGCCCAGGCCTACGTCGCCGCCTGGCATGCCTTGGGCTGATCAGCGTTCTCCATCTACAAGAGAGATAAGAAGATGAAAATCACCAAACTGACCACCTTCATCGTCCCGCCGCGCTGGTGCTTCCTCAAGGTTGAAACCGACCAGGGCGTGACTGGTTGGGGCGAGCCCGTTGTCGAGGGCCGCGCCCATACCGTGGCTGCCGCCGTCGAGGAATTGTCCGACTACTTGATCGGCAAGGACCCACGCAATATCGAGGACATCTGGACCGTGCTCTATCGCGGCGGTTTCTACCGTGGCGGCGCGATCCATATGAGCGCTCTCGCCGGTATCGACCAGGCGCTGTGGGACATCAAGGGCAAGGCCCTCGGCGTGTCGGTCAGCGACTTGCTGGGTGGCCAGGTGCGCGACAAGATCCGCGTGTATTCGTGGATCGGTGGCGACCGCCCGGCCGACACTGCCCGCGCCGCCAAGGAAGCCGTGGCCCGTGGTTTTACCGCGGTGAAAATGAACGGCACCGAAGAGCTGCAATTTCTCGACAGCTTCGAAAAAGTCGACCAGGCCCTGGCCAACGTCGCCGCCGTGCGGGATGCGGTCGGTCCGAACGTCGGCATCGGCGTCGACTTCCATGGCCGGGTGCACAAACCCATGGCCAAGGTGCTGATGAAGGAACTCGACCCCTACAAACTGATGTTTATCGAAGAACCGGTGCTCAGCGAAAACTACGAAGCGCTCAAAGAGCTGGCGCCGCTCACCAGCACCCCGATTGCCCTCGGCGAGCGCCTGTTCTCGCGCTGGGACTTCAAGCGCGTGCTCAGCGAAGGCTACGTCGACATCATCCAGCCGGATGCGTCCCACGCCGGCGGTATCACCGAAACCCGCAAGATTGCCAACATGGCCGAAGCCTACGACGTGGCCCTTGCCCTGCACTGCCCGCTCGGCCCGATTGCCCTGGCAGCGTGCCTGCAGCTGGATGCGGTTTGCTACAACGCGTTCATCCAGGAACAGAGCCTGGGCATTCACTACAACGAGAGCAATGACCTGCTGGATTACGTGCGCGATCCGGGTGTTTTCGACTACGACCAGGGCTTTGTGAAAATCCCCAACGGGCCAGGCCTGGGCATCGAGATCAACGAGGAATACGTGATCGAACGCGCGGCCATCGGGCATCGCTGGCGCAATCCGATCTGGCGGCATGCCGACGGCAGCTTCGCGGAGTGGTAAACACCGCGAATTTGAGGTGAAAACCCGATCAATGTGGGAGCGGGCTTGCTCGCGAAGGCGGAGTGTCAGTCAACACATCCGCTGCAGGTAGACCGCTTTCGCGAGCAAGCCCGCTCCCACATTTGATTCGGTTTCTTCAGTAAGACCTGTCCTCAATAACCATAAGAAGAGGCAACCCCCATGCAATCCGAGTCCTTCACCGGGCAGGCTTCTTTAGTCACGCCCAGCCGAAAGCGTTTCTTCATCATGGTGCTGCTGTTCATCACCGTGGTGATCAACTACCTGGACCGCAGCAACCTGTCGATTGCCGCTCCGGCCCTGACCAGCGAGCTGGGGATCGACCCGGTGCATGTCGGGTTGATCTTCTCCGCGTTCGGCTGGACCTACGCGGCCATGCAGATTCCCGGCGGCTGGCTGGTGGACCGGGTGCCGCCGCGCATTCTCTACAGCGTCGCCCTGCTGCTGTGGTCGGTGGCCACGGTGATGCTCGGTTTCGCCGCCAGCTTCATCGCGCTGTTCGTATTGCGCATGGCGGTGGGCGCCCTGGAGGCCCCGGCCTACCCGATCAACAGCCGCGTGGTCACCACCTGGTTCCCTGAGCGTGAGCGAGCCACGGCGATTGGCGTCTACACCTCCGGGCAGTTTGTCGGGCTGGCGTTTCTCACGCCGGTATTGGCCTGGCTGCAACACGCCTTTGGCTGGCACATGGTGTTTGTCGCCACCGGCGGCGTGGGCATTGTGTGGGCGTTGATCTGGTACGCGGTGTACCGCGAGCCACGGGATTTCAAAGGCGCGAATGCGGCGGAAATCGAGCTGATCCGCGAAGGCGGCGGGTTGGTGGACATCCAGGCGCAGGCGGCCAAGGCACCGTTCAGCTGGGTCGACCTCGGCATCGTGTTGAGCAAGCGCAAACTGTGGGGGATCTACCTGGGGCAGTTCTGCCTGAATTCCACGTTGTGGTTTTTCCTGACGTGGTTTCCGACCTACCTGGTGAAATATCGCGGCATGGACTTCATCAAGTCCGGCCTGCTGGCGTCGCTGCCGTTTCTGGCAGCGTTTGTCGGGGTGCTGTGTTCGGGGCTGTTTTCCGATTGGCTGATTCGCCGGGGAGCGTCCGTGGGGTTTGCGCGCAAGTTGCCGATCATTGGCGGGCTATTGATTTCCACGGCGATCATCGGCGCCAACTTTGTTGATTCCACGGCGTGGGTGATTGCGTTTCTGGCGGTGGCGTTTTTCGGCAATGGCCTGGCGTCGATCACCTGGTCGCTGGTGTCGACCCTGGCGCCGGCAAGGCTGCTGGGGCTGACCGGAGGGGTGTTCAACTTCATCGGCAATCTGTCGGCGATTACCACGCCGATCGTGATTGGCTTTCTGGCGACAGGGGATTCGTTTGCACCGGCGATTACGTACATTGCGGTGCTGGCGTTGTTGGGTGCGTTGTCCTACATCTTGTTGGTCGGCAAGGTCGAGCGTATCGAGATTTAGGCGACTGCTGCGGCGAGGGGGCTTGCTGTGGCGAGGGAGCTTGCTCCCGCTGGAGTGCGCAGCGCT
>NZ_JBSVWQ010000204.1:0-10013 GCF_054071215.1 Pseudomonas sp. SDO5522_S412
CGGTGTGCCAGTCGAAACAATCAGTGGCTGACACGCTGCATTCGCGAGCAAGCCCGCTCCCACAAGGGATTTCTGGTTTCAGGTAAATCGCGCGCACACAAAAACGCCCGGCATAACCGGGCGTTTTGTATTGACTTGATTAACGGGCGCGGTAAGTGATGCGCCCTTTGCTCAGGTCATAGGGCGTCAGTTCGACGCGCACTTTGTCACCGGTAAGAATACGAATGTAGTTCTTGCGCATCTTGCCGGAGATATGCGCGGTTACGACGTGCCCATTTTCCAACTCCACACGAAACATGGTGTTGGGCAGGGTGTCGACGACAGTGCCTTCCATTTCGAAGCTGTCTTCTTTCGACATGCAGTAAAGCCCTCGGTATCCAGTGAATGGCCCGGTGCAACTGCGCCAGGCAAAAGCGGCGTGCATTGTGCCCGAAAAAGGGTGTTTAAGCCAAGAGGTTCTAGTTCAACGTGACCCATCTTTGGTTAATTAGCAGCTCAATGGGCCGATATTGGGTCTTGTAGTTCATCTTTTTGCAGTTTTTTATCCAGTATCCGAGGTACACCGCCTCCAATTCCAGGCGCAAGGCTTCACCGATCTGCCACAGGATCGCAAAGCGTCCCAGGCTGCGCCGTTCCTCGGCGGGCTCATAAAAGGTGTAGACCGCCGACAGGCCATTGGGCAGCAGGTCGGTCACGGCGACCGCCACCAGTCGTCCCTCGAGCCGAAACTCATAGAAGCGCGAGAAGGGCAGGTCGCGCACCAGGAACGTGGAAAACTGGTCGCGGCTGGGCGGGAACATGTCGCCGTCGGCGTGGCGCTGTTCGATGTAGCGTTGGTAAAGGTCGAAATATTCTTCGCTGAAGCCGGGTTTGGTGGCGGTAACGGTCAGGTCGGCGTTGCGCTTCAGGATGCGTTTCTGGTTGCGGTCCGGCAGGAACTGCGCAACCGGGATGCGCGCCGGTACGCAGGCGTTGCAGTTCTGGCAGTGCGGCCGGTAAAGGTGGTCGCCGCTGCGCCGGAAGCCCATTTCCGACAAATCGGCATACACATGCACGTCCATCGGCTGGCTGGGGTCGAGGAACAGCGTGGTGGCCTGCTCATCGGGCAGATAGCTGCATGAGTGGGGTTGAGTGGCATAAAACTTCAAACGCGCCAGCTCGGTCATGATCAACCCTCGGATAAGCTTTGAAATAAGTGTAAGCCAGGTGTGGGGAAGTCGCCTAGGAAACCCACGGAGCAGAGCTGGTTTGGTCCAAATGGTCGCGCAGGTAGTTGGCGAAGTCGCTGCGGGGAATGGCGCGGGCGCCGAGGCTGTGCAGGTGATCGGTGGGCATCTGGCAGTCGATCAGCACAAAGCCCCAGGCCTGTAGTTGCCGAACCAGGGTGGCAAAGCCGTATTTCGAGGCGTTGTCGGCGCGACTGAACATGGACTCGCCGAAAAACAACTGGCCCATCGCCAGGCCGTACAGGCCGCCCACCAGTTCGCCCGCGTCCCACACCTCCACCGAATGCGCATAACCGCGCTGGTGCAGTTGCAGGTAGGCGTTCTGCATGGCTTCGGTGATCCAGGTGCCATCGGCATAACTGCGCGGCGCCGCGCACGCCTGGATGACCGCAGCGAAGTCCTGGTCGAAGGTCACCGTGTAACGCTGCTGGCGCAACAATTTGCCGAGGCTGCGGGAAACGTGCAGCTCATCGGGGAACAGTACGGTGCGTGGGTCGGGCGACCACCAGAGGATGGGCTGGCCTTCCGAGAACCAGGGAAAGCAGCCGTGGCGGTAGGCCTGGATCAGGCGGTCGGCCGACAGGTCGCCACCGGCCGCGAGCAGGCCATTGGGTTCGCGCATGGCCTTGGCCAGCGGTGGGAAGGTCAGGGTGTTGCGTTGTAACCAGGTCAGCATGGCATCCAGGCTTACGGAAGGGGAGGGCGGAAACGGCGATGTTGTCCGTTGCAAGAGCTGTGATTATTGTCGACGAAACGCTCTGGGGCTACCCCGAACATGGGATCGGTGCAGATAAGCATGAACGGGTGTTTCTGCAACTCTATGCCGGGGGCGTGGTCGTAATCGCGTACGTCGGTCGGCAAGCTAGCCTGGATTGGCAAAAACAGCTCATAAGCCTTTGTCAGTAAAGACAATGCATGCTCAAATTGAACGTTATGAAATTGAACATTGGCTATGCTGTGTAACGTAGGGCCAAGTGCGTGGCATCGCGCACACAAACCCGTACAATGCGGCCATTGGGGCGTTATCGCCGTTTCATGAATCAGTAGCAGGGTGTTAAAAGTAGCTCCACTGGCACTCGTTCATTTTTTACCTGCCCGGATTGGGCAGTGTTTTGCAGTCATTCAACAGATGGACGCGCTAAAGGCGCAGGAAAAGACCCGTTTTGAAGAAATCCGCCGCAACACCTAAAGCCGCAGTCGTGCCCGCCTGGCGCCAGCACCTGCACTACCGACTCAAGGAAGGTGCACTGATCGCCATCGGCGCGCTGTGCCTGTTCCTGATGATGGCCTTGCTCACCTATGGCAAGGACGATCCAGGCTGGAGCCACAACAGCAAGATCGAAGACGTGCAGAACTTCGGTGGTCCGGCCGGCTCCTACAGCGCCGACATCCTGTTCATGGTGCTGGGTTACTTCGCTTACATCTTCCCGTTGCTGCTGGCCATCAAGACCTGGCAGATCTTCCGCCAGCGTCACGAGCCGTGGCAATGGAGCGGCTGGCTGTTCTCCTGGCGCCTGATCGGCCTGGTGTTCCTGGTGTTGTCCGGCGCGGCCCTGGCCCATATCCATTTCCATGCACCTACCGGTCTGCCGGCCGGTGCCGGCGGCGCTCTGGGCGAAAGCCTCGGCGATCTGGCCCGCAGGACCCTGAATATCCAGGGCAGCACCCTGATGTTTATTGCGCTGTTCCTGTTCGGCCTCACCGTGTTTACCGACCTGTCCTGGTTCAAGGTCATGGACGTGACCGGCAAGATCACCCTCGACCTGCTCGAACTGTTCCAGGGCGCCGCCAATCGCTGGTGGTCGGCCCGGGTGGACCGCAAACGCATGGTTGCGCAACTGCGCGAGGTGGATACCCGCGTCAACGAGGTGGTAGCCCCGAGCACGCCGGACCGGCGTGAGCAGGCCAAGGTCAAGGAACGCCTGATCGAACGCGAGCAGGCCCTGACCAAGCACATGTCGGACCGCGAGAAGCAAGTGCCGCCGGTGATTGCCCCTGCGCCGCCGAAGGCCCCCGAGCCGAGCCACCGCGTGCAGAAAGAGAAACAGGCGCCGTTGTTTGTCGACAGCGCCGTGGAAGGCACCTTGCCGCCGATCTCGATTCTTGATCCTGCGGAAAAGAAACAGCTCAATTATTCCCCTGAATCCCTGGCGGCCGTCGGCCACCTGCTGGAAATCAAGCTCAAGGAATTCGGCGTCGAAGTCTCGGTGGATTCGATCCACCCGGGCCCGGTGATTACCCGCTACGAAATCCAGCCGGCTGCCGGCGTCAAGGTCAGCCGCATTTCCAACCTGGCCAAGGATCTGGCGCGTTCGCTGGCCGTGACCAGCGTGCGGGTGGTGGAAGTGATTCCGGGCAAGACCACCGTCGGTATCGAGATTCCCAACGAAGACCGGCAGATCGTGCGCTTCTCCGAAGTGCTGTCGACCCCGGAGTACGACAACTTCAAGTCGCCGGTCACCCTGGCCCTGGGCCACGACATCGGCGGCAAGCCGGTGATCACCGACCTGGCGAAAATGCCCCACTTGCTGGTCGCCGGTACCACCGGTTCCGGTAAGTCGGTGGGTGTGAACGCGATGATCCTGTCGATCCTGTTCAAGTCGGGCCCGGATGACGCCAAGCTGATCATGATCGACCCGAAAATGCTTGAGCTGTCGATCTACGAAGGCATTCCACACCTGTTGTGCCCGGTGGTGACCGACATGAAGGATGCGGCCAACGCCCTGCGCTGGAGCGTTGCCGAGATGGAACGGCGCTACAAGCTGATGGCGAAGATGGGCGTGCGTAACCTGTCGGGCTTCAACGCCAAGGTCAAGGAAGCCCAGGACGCCGGCACGCCGCTGACCGACCCGTTGTACAAGCGCGAAAGCATCCACGACGAAGCGCCGCTGCTGACCAAATTGCCGACCATCGTGGTGGTGGTCGACGAATTTGCCGACATGATGATGATCGTCGGCAAGAAGGTCGAAGAGCTGATCGCCCGTATCGCCCAGAAGGCGCGGGCCGCCGGGATCCACTTGATCCTCGCGACCCAGCGTCCGTCGGTGGACGTGATCACCGGCCTGATCAAGGCCAACATCCCGACCCGCATGGCGTTCCAGGTGTCGAGCAAGATCGATTCCCGGACCATCATCGACCAGGGCGGCGCCGAGCAACTGCTGGGCCACGGTGACATGCTCTACATGCCGCCGGGCACCAGTTTGCCGATCCGTGTCCACGGCGCGTTCGTCTCCGACGATGAGGTGCACCGTGTGGTGGAGGCCTGGAAGCTGCGTGGCGCCCCGGAATACAACGACGACATCCTCGCCGGCGTCGAAGAGGCCGGCAGCGGCTTCGACGGTGGCAGCGGCGGTGGCGACGATGATGCCGAGACCGATGCGCTCTACGACGAAGCGGTGCAGTTCGTGCTTGAAAGCCGCCGCGCCTCGATCTCCGCCGTACAGCGTAAGCTGAAGATTGGCTACAACCGCGCTGCCCGCATGATCGAAGCCATGGAAATGGCCGGCGTGGTCACCTCGATGAACACCAACGGCTCGCGCGAAGTGATTGCGCCAGCGCAGATGCGTGACTGATTACGTGCCGCGTGGCAACACGCGGCACGCCTTGCAACCGAATCTAAGAGGACTCCCATGCGTCTTATCCGCATGCTGTTGTTGCCTGCATTGGCCCTGACTGCTGTTTCGGCTCATGCTGACCCGGCTTCCGTCGCCAGCCTGAAAAACCTGTTGGACAAATCCCAGACCCTGACCGCGCGCTTCTCCCAGCTCACGCTGGATGCCGGTGGCACCCAGTTGCAGGAAACCGCCGGCGAGATGGCTGTGCAGCGCCCAGGGCTGTTCTACTGGCACACAGAAGGCAAGGCCGAGCAGACCATCGTCTCTGACGGCCAAAAAGTCACCCTGTGGGACCCGGACCTGGAGCAGGCGACCATCAAGAAGCTCGACCCGCGCCTGAACCAGACGCCAGCGCTCTTGCTGTCGGGCGATGTGTCGAAGATCAACGACAGCTTCGACATTACCTCCAAGCAGACCAGCAACGTGATTGAATTCACTCTTAAGCCGAAATCCAAGGACACGCTCTTTGACACGCTGTCCCTGTCGTTTGGCAACGGCGTGATCAACAACATGCGTCTGATTGACAGCGTCGGCCAGCGCACCGATATCCTGTTCTCCGGGGTCAAGGCCAACCAGCCGGTACCGGCATCCAAGTTCAAGTTCGACATCCCGAAGGGTGCCGACGTGATCCAGGAATAAACTGCCCAGAGGTTTCAAACGCTGCCCATGGACCTGTTTCGAAGTGACCCGATTGCTCAGCCTCTGGCGGCGCGCCTGCGCTCGACCAACCTGGACGAGTACGTCGGGCAGGAACACCTGCTCGCCCGCGGCAAGCCTTTGCGCGAGGCCCTTGAGCAGGGTGCGCTGCACTCGATGATTTTCTGGGGGCCGCCGGGCGTGGGTAAAACCACCCTGGCGCGGCTCCTGGCAAAAGTCTCGGATGCACACTTCGAGACGGTCTCGGCGGTGCTGGCCGGGGTCAAGGAGATCCGCCAGGCGGTGGAAGTCGCCAAGCAGCAGGCCGGGCAGTACGGCAAGCGCACCATCCTGTTCGTCGACGAAGTGCATCGCTTCAACAAGTCGCAGCAGGATGCGTTCTTGCCGTATGTCGAAGACGGCACGCTGATCTTTATTGGTGCCACCACCGAAAACCCGTCTTTTGAACTGAACAATGCCTTGCTGTCCCGGGCGCGTGTCTATGTGCTCAAGAGCCTCGACGAAGCCGCGATGCAGAAGCTCTTGCAGCGCGCGCTGAACGAAGACAAGGGCCTGGGCAAGCGCCAGTTGAGTGTCAGTGAGGAAGGCTTCAAGATCCTGCTGACTGCTGCGGATGGCGACGGTCGACGTTTTCTCAATCTGCTGGAGAACGCTTCCGACCTGGCCGAGGATGGCAGCGAAATCGGCGTCGACTTGCTGCAGAGCCTGTTGGGCGACACCCGCCGGCGTTTCGACAAGGGCGGCGAAGCGTTCTACGACCAGATTTCCGCGCTGCACAAGTCTGTGCGCGGCTCCAACCCCGACGGCGCGCTGTACTGGTTTGCGCGGATGATCGACGGCGGTTGCGACCCGCTGTACCTGGCCCGGCGCGTGGTGCGCATGGCCAGCGAAGATATCGGCAATGCCGACCCGCGCGCGCTGAGCCTGTGCCTGGCCGCCTGGGAAGTGCAGGAACGCCTGGGCAGCCCGGAAGGCGAGTTGGCGGTGGCCCAGGCCATCACCTATCTGGCCTGCGCACCGAAGAGCAACGCGGTGTACATGGGCTTCAAGTCCGCCCTGCGTGCTGCCGCCGAGCATGGTTCCCTGGAAGTGCCGCTGCACTTGCGCAATGCGCCGACCAAGCTGATGAAGCAACTCGGCTACGGCGATGAGTACCGCTACGCCCACGATGAACCGGACGCCTATGCGGCTGGCGAAGATTACTTCCCGGATGACCTTGAGCCGCAGCCGTTTTACCAGCCGGTGCCCCGCGGCCTGGAGCTGAAGATCGGCGAAAAGCTCAATCACCTTGCCCAACTTGACCGGCTCAGTCCGAAACAGCGGAGAAAGTAGTGCTCAGAACGATTCTTGCCGTGTCCGTAGCCGGCATCGCTGGTACATTATTGCGTTTCGCCACCAGCACCTGGGTCAGCGCCAATTGGCCGAAGCATTTTTATGCGGCGACCCTGGCGGTCAACCTGGTGGGCTGTTTGATCATCGGCTTGTTGTACGGGTGGTTTCTGCTTCGCCCGGAAGTGCCGATTGAGATTCGTGCCGGCTTGATTGTCGGTTTTGTAGGCGGTCTGACGACCTTTTCATCCTTTTCACTGGACACGCTACGCCTGCTGGAAAGCGGGCAGGCACCGGTCGCCTTCGGGTACCTGGCCATCAGCGTGTTCGGCGGGCTGCTCGCCACTTGGGCTGGCCTGTCCTTGACCAAACTTTGATAAACGAGAGACCGACATGCTCGATTCCAAACTGTTACGTAGCAACCTTCAGGACGTAGCGGACCGCCTGGCATCCCGTGGCTTTGCCTTGGATGTTGCGCGCATCGAAGCGCTGGAAGAACAGCGCAAGACCGTCCAGACCCGCACCGAAGCACTGCAGGCTGAGCGTAATGCGCGTTCCAAATCCATCGGTCAGGCCAAGCAGCGCGGCGAAGACATCGCGCCGTTGATGGCGGACGTCGAGCGTATGGCTGGCGAGTTGGCTTCCGGCAAAGTCGAACTGGACGCGATCCAGACTGAGCTGGACTCGATCCTGCTGGGTATCCCGAACCTGCCACACGAGTCCGTGCCGATTGGCGAAGACGAAGACGGCAACGTCGAAGTCCGTCGCTGGGGCACGCCAAAAACCTTCGATTTCGAGATCAAGGACCACGTCGCCCTGGGCGAATTGACCGGTGGCCTGGACTTCGAGACAGCGGCCAAAATGTCCGGTGCGCGCTTTGCCTTGCTGCGTGGCCCGATTGCACGCATGCACCGCGCCCTGGCGCAGTTCATGATCAACCTGCACACCGGCGAGCACGGCTACGAAGAGGCTTACACCCCGTACTTGGTCCAGGCTCCGGCGCTGATGGGCACCAGCCAGCTGCCGAAATTCGAGGAAGACCTGTTCAAGATCAGCCGCGATGGCGAAGCCGACTTGTACCTGATCCCGACCGCCGAAGTGTCGCTGACCAATATCGTGGCCGGGGAAATCCTCGACGCCAAGCAGTTGCCGATCAAGTTTGTCGCCCACTCGCCATGCTTTCGCAGCGAAGCCGGTGCATCGGGCCGCGACACCCGCGGCATGATTCGCCAGCACCAGTTCGACAAGGTCGAGATGGTGCAGGTTGTCGAGCCGTCGACTTCCATGGAAGCGCTGGAAGGCCTGACCGCCAACGCCGAACGCGTCCTGCAACTGCTGGAGCTGCCGTACCGCGTTCTGGCGCTGTGCACCGGCGACATGGGTTTCAGTGCCGTGAAGACTTACGACCTGGAAGTGTGGGTGCCGAGCCAGGACAAATACCGCGAGATTTCGTCGTGCTCCAACTGCGGTGATTTCCAGGCCCGTCGCATGCAGGCGCGTTTCCGTAACCCGGAAACCGGCAAGCCCGAGCTGGTCCACACCCTCAACGGTTCGGGCCTGGCAGTAGGCCGTACCCTGGTGGCCGTGCTGGAAAACTACCAGCAGGCTGACGGTTCGATCCGCGTGCCTGAAGTGCTCAAGCCGTACATGGCGGGCGTTGAGGTCATCGGCTAAATGGAATTTCTGCCGCTGTTTCATAACCTGCGCGGCAGTCGTGTGTTGGTCGTCGGTGGCGGGGAGATTGCCTTGCGCAAATCCCGGCTGCTGGCCGACGCCGGCGCGTTGTTGCGGGTGGTTGCTCCCCAGATTGAAGACCAGTTGCGTGAACTGGTGCAGGGCAGTGGCGGTGAACTGATTTTGCGTGGTTATCAGGAGGCCGACCTCGACGGTTGCACCCTGATCATCGCGGCGACCGACGACGAGCCGCTGAACGCGCAAGTGTCCAGCGATGCCCGGCGTCGTTGCGTACCGGTCAATGTGGTGGATGCGCCGGCCTTGTGCAGCGTGATCTTCCCGGCGATTGTCGACCGTTCGCCGTTGGTGATCGCAGTGTCCAGCGGCGGCGATGCGCCGGTGCTGGCACGCTTGATCCGCGCCAAGCTGGAAACCTGGATTCCGTCGACTTACGGCCAGTTGGCCGGGCTGGCGGCGCGGTTTCGCAGCCAGGTCAAAGGCTTGTTCCCGGATGTGCAGCAACGTCGCGCGTTCTGGGAAGATGTCTTCCAGGGCCCGATTGCTGATCGGCAACTGGCCGGGCAGGGTGATGAAGCCGAACGTTTGCTGGTCGAGAAAATCAACGGCGCACCGCCGCACGCACCGGGCGAAGTCTACCTGGTGGGCGCTGGCCCAGGTGATCCGGACCTGCTGACGTTCCGCGCCTTGCGCTTGATGCAACAGGCCGACGTGGTGCTGTACGACCGCCTGGTGGCGCCGGCGATTCTTGAATTGTGCCGTCGCGATGCCGAGCGGGTGTATGTCGGCAAGCGTCGCGCCGACCATGCGGTGCCGCAGGACCAGATCAACCAGCAACTGGTGGACCTGGCCAGGCAAGGCAAGCGCGTGCTGCGGCTCAAGGGTGGCGATCCGTTCATCTTTGGGCGTGGCGGTGAAGAGATCGAAGAGCTGGCGGCCCATGGCATCCCGTTCCAAGTGGTGCCGGGTATTACCGCGGCCAGCGGTTGCGCGGCGTATGCCGGTATTCCGCTGACCCACCGCGACTATGCGCAATCGGTTCGCTTCATTACCGGGCACTTGAAGGACGGGACTTCGGACCTGCCGTGGAGTGACCTGGTGGGCCCTTCGCAGACCCTGGTGTTCTACATGGGCTTGATCGGGTTGCCGATCATCTGCGAACAGCTGATCAAGCATGGTCGTTCGGCGGATACGCCGGCGGCGTTGATCCAGCAGGGCACCACGTCCAACCAGCGGGTGTTTACCGGCACCCTGGCTGACCTGCCACGCATGGTGGCGGAACATGAGGTTCATGCGCCGACACTGGTGATTGTGGGAGAAGTGGTGCAGTTGCGTGAGAAGCTGAAGTGGTTTGAAGGCGCTCAGTCGCAAGTCTGACACGTCTCCTGTGGCGAGACCGTCTCTGTGGCGAGGGAGCTTGCTGTGGGGAGGGAGCTTGCTGTGGCGAGGGAGCTTGCTCCCGCTGGAGTGCGAAGCGCTCCCAGGATTTTGGGGC
>NZ_JBSVWQ010000205.1:0-9979 GCF_054071215.1 Pseudomonas sp. SDO5522_S412
TCAGGTGGCGCATGTGTGACTGACGTACCGCATTCGCGAGCAAGCCCGCTCCCACATTGGATGTTTAGTGGGCCAGGGAGGCCTTGGGGGCTACGACGTCGCCGGCGATGACTACGGCCTCATCATCGAGGTAGACGTCGCAATTGCGCAGCGGGATGTCCATGTGGCACGGGGTCTTGCGGGTGCCGCCGACTTCGGTGTTCGGGCCGGTGGAGAACAGGAAGTTGCCGTAGAACGCGCGGGCGTCCATGCACATGCCGTCGTTCTTGTCGTGCAGGCCCATGGCCGTCCATTGCGCCCGTGGCTGCAGGCCCCAGCCGATGTGGGAGATGCCATATACCTCGGGGTCGTTGAAGTATTTCATGTAGTCGCGCAGGTATTCGGCCTCGAAACCACCGTGGATTCTGGTGATGAAGCCCTTCTCGATCTCCAGGGTGATTTTCTCCCGGGTGTAGGTCTTGAACGGCAGCAGGATGTCGCCGATATCCAGCACCAGCACGCCCTCTGCAGTTTCCTCATTGGGCCAGGAGAACAGGAAGCCGCTCGGCCAGTGGTCCCAGCGTCCCGGTTCGTCGGCAAAGCCGTATTCGGTGACGGACGGGTATTGCCCCAGCGCCGCCCGGAAATCACTGCCGGCGCGGGATTTGACGTGGATCGAGCGGGCTTTTTTCAGCAGTTCTTCAGCGGCCAGCACGCGCACTTTGTCCTCTTCGGTCGGCAGCATGCGCGCCAGCACTTCCGGGGGTTCCACCGCCAGCAGGATGCGCGTGCCGGTCTTGAGGATCTGTTCCTGCTCCGGCGAGTGCAACAGCATCATGGTGTCGACGATCAGGTCGGCCGCTTCCAGCGCCCGCTGCGCCGCGATATTGCCGGTCAGGGCAGTGTCGCCACAGTAGGCCGTCATGTCATTGCCCATCGCCCGGGGATGGTTGAACGACGGCAACTCCACCGCATACACCTTGGCCCCCAGGCGCTGCGCCGCGTCCATCGCGGCGCGCACGGTGCGCGGGTCGGAGTAATGGCTCTTGAGCACGGCGACGCTCTGGGTCGGGTCGACCTTCGAGAGCTTCAACACATGCTCAAACATCTGGGTCAGTTCGCAATCACTTACCGGCATTTCCTGTCTCCTCAGCTGCTGCACCAAGATCTTGCAGGGCGCTTCACTCTAGTGCGTTTTTATAGCGTATACGCCAATTAATCACGATAAGAACTGATTTCATCATGGACTGCAAGCACCACGCCAAAACGTTACGAATCCACACAAGCCCAGTTATATATGGAGATATCCGGTTACAGGGGATCGATATGGCCAAAAAACAATTTTTCAGGCGTGGGCTTTTCATTTGAAAAAATGAGCGTATACACTTTAAAAACCTTGCGGACAGACGCCGCCGGCCATTATTCGAAAAAGAGGACCACGCCCCATGGGAAGCACACAAAAAATCGCAATCGTCGGCGCCGGCCTTGGCGGTGCCGCCGCTGCCACCCTGCTGCAACAGGCAGGGTTCGACGTGGACATCTACGAGCAGGCGCCGGAGTTTTCCCGCCTGGGTGCCGGGATCCACATGGGCCCCAACATCATGAAAATCTTCCGCCGCATGGGCATCGAAAAACAGCTGGACCTGATGGGGTCGCACCCCGAGCACTGGTTCAGCCGCGATGGTGAAACCGGCGACTACCTGTCACGCATTCCCCTGACTGGCTACGGCGCGTCCTACATCACCGTGCATCGCGGCGATCTGCACGCGCTGCAGATGTCCACTCTCAAGCCCGGCACCCTGCACTTCAACAAGCGCCTGGAAACCCTTGAAGAAACCGATACCCAGGTGCGCCTGACTTTCGCCGACGGCGAGGTAACCTACGCCGACATCGTGATCGGTGCCGACGGCATCAATTCGCGCATTCGTGAAGAGCTGCTGGGTGCCGAAAAACCGCTGTACAGCGGCTGGGTCGCGCACCGTGCGCTGATCCGTGGCGACCAGTTGGCCAAGTACGACCTGAAGTTCGAAGACTGCATCAAGTGGTGGACCGAGGACCGGCACATGATGGTCTACTACACCACCGGCAAGCGCGACGAGTACTACTACGTCACTGGCGTGCCGCACCCGGAATGGGACTTCCAGGGCGCCTTCGTCGACAGCAGCCGGGAGGAGATGTTCGACGCCTTCAAGGGCTACCACCCGACCGTCCAGGCCCTGATCGAATCCACCGAAAGCGTGACCAAATGGCCGTTGCGCAACCGCAACCCGCTGCCGTTGTGGAGCCGTGGTCGCCTGGTATTGCTGGGTGATGCCTGTCACCCGATGAAACCCCATATGGCCCAGGGCGCTGGCATGGCCATCGAAGACGCCGCGATGCTGACGCGCTGCCTGCAGGAAACCGGGATCGGCGACTACCGCACCGCGTTCGAGCTGTATGAAGCCAACCGCAAGGAACGCGCGTCCCGGGTGCAGGCCGTGTCCAACGCCAACACCTGGCTGCGCACCCAGGAAGATCCGGACTGGGTCTACGGCTATGACCTCTACGCCCAGCAACTAAAATCGGGGGTGGCGGCGTGAGCAGCTTTCTCTACGGCGGCAATGTCCAGGCCAACGGTATCCGCCAGCATTACCTGCGTTACGGCGGCAAGGGCCCGGCACTGATCCTGATTCCCGGCATCACCAGCCCGGCGATTACCTGGGGTTTTGTCGCGGAACGCCTGGGTTTGCACTTCGACACCTACGTGCTGGACGTGCGCGGTCGCGGCCTGTCGTCCACCGGCCCGGAGCTGGACTACAGCGCCGACACCTGCGCCGATGACATTGGCGCGTTTGCCGACGCCCTGAAGCTCGACAGCTATCACCTGGTCGGCCATTCCATGGGCGCGCGGTTTGCCGTACGCAGTGCGGTGCGCCATCCACAAGGTGTCAACCGCGTGGTGTTGATCGACCCGCCGATGTCCGGCCCGGGTCGCCGCGAATACCCAAGCAAACTGCCGTGGTACGTCGATTCGATTCGTCAATCCCAGGTCGGCATGGATGCGGAGGCGATGCGCGCCTTCTGCGCCACCTGGACCGAGGAACAACTGCAACTGCGCGCCGAATGGCTGCACACCTGCTACGAGCCGGCGATCGTGCGTGCGTTCAATGACTTCCATACCGTCGATTTCCATCAGGACCTGCCGCACCTGGAGGCTCCTGCCCTGCTGATTGTTGCCGGACGCGGCGGTGTAATTCAGGCCGAAGATGTCGCGGAAGTCCGACAGTTACAGCCGACCCTACAGGTCGCCCATGTGCCAAATGCAGGACACATGATCCCCTGGGATGACCTTGAAGGCTTTTTCGCTGCCTTCGGCGACTTCCTCGGCCAGCCCCTGACTGCATAACGGAGACCATCATGCTCAAGCCTTATCGCATCGGCCAGATTGTGCCGAGCTCCAACACCACCATGGAAACCGAGATCCCGGCGATGCTTAACGCGCGCCAGGCGATCCGCCCGGAACGTTTCACCTTTCACTCCAGCCGCATGCGCATGAAGCAAGTGCGCAAGGAAGAACTGGCGGCCATGGACGGTGAGTCCGACCGTTGCGCCATCGAACTGTCCGACGCCAAGGTCGACGTGCTGGGCTACGCCTGCCTGGTAGCGATCATGGCCATGGGGCTGGGTTACCACCGCAAGTCCGAGCAACGCCTGCGCACGGCCACCGCCGACAACGACGCCAACGCCCCGGTGATCACCAGTGCCGGCGCCCTGATCGAAGGCCTTAAAGTCATGGGCGCCAAACGCATCGCGATTGTTGCGCCGTACATGAAACCGCTGACCGAACTGGTGGTGAACTACATCCGCGAAGAAGGCTTTGAAGTGGTGGACTGGCGCGCCCTGGAAATCCCCGACAACCTCGAAGTGGCCCGCCACGACCCGGCCAACCTGCCGGCGATTGTTGCCGGGATGAACCTGGAAGGTGTCGACGTAATCGTACTGTCGGCCTGCGTACAAATGCAGTCGCTGCCCGTGGTCGCGAAGGTCGAAGCCCAGACCGGCCTGCCGGTGCTCACCGCCGCCATCGCCACCACCTACGCCATGCTCAAGGCCCTGGACCTGGAACCCATCGTCCCCGGCGCCGGCGCCCTCCTGTCGGGAGCCTACTAAAAACGCTTTTGTGGCGAGGGAGCATGCTCCCGCTGGAGTGCGAAGCGCCCCCAAAAAAACAGGCCTGCTACGCAGCCCAACGGGAGCAAGCTCCCTCGCCACAGGGTACGTGCACTGTCCATTACCGAGGACTGAAAGATGAGCGAACAATCCGCCGACGCCAACTACCAGGGCGTCTGGGGTAACCGAATCGGCTTCGGCAAAAAATCCGCCCTGCTGATGATCGACTTTATGCAAGGCTATACCACCGAAGGCGCGCCACTGTTTGCCCCCGAAGTGCGCATCGCCGTGGCCGAAAGCGTCGAGCTGCTGGCCTGCGCCAGGCGTCACGGAATCAGCGTGGTGCACACCAATATCCGCTACCATCCGGGCCATTTCGCCGACGGCGGTATCTGGGTAAAAAAGGCCCCGGTGATGAAAGACATGGTCGAGGGCAACCCCCTCGCCGCGTTCTGCACCGAGGTCTTGCCCCTGGCCAATGAAGTGGTCATCACCAAACAATACGCCAGCGCGTTTTTCGGCAGCAGCCTGGCCCCGATGCTGCACGCCCAGGGCATCGACACCGTGGTGCTCGCCGGCTGTTCCACCAGCGGCTGCATCCGGGCCACCGCAGTGGATGCGGTGCAACACGGGTTTCGTACCATCGTCGTGCGCGAATGCGTCGGCGACCGCCACCCGGCGCCCCATGAAGCCAACTTGTTCGATATCGACAGCAAGTACGGCGACGTGGTGAGCAAGCAGGAGGCGATGAGCAAGTTCAAGGAGCAGTAACGCGTCAACAGGAACCACGACAAAGAGCGTGGTCCGGAAAAAACTGAGCGCCCACGCTGGAATGCAGTCGAATGTGGGAGCAAGCCCGCTCCCACACTTGATCACCTCCAACAGGGCCACCTCAGTCTTCTGTCACTGCCTTTGGAAGTCGCTTTCACAGCACTCCGAAGTGCTGAAAAAGCGGCCGTATAAAAACCATAAGTCACCGCCAGGAGACACCCCAATGCCCATTGCGAATGCAGCGCCCGCGACTACGGTCGCCGATCCGGTCCACACGCTCTACCACAAGATCACCTGGAAGCTGATTCCGTTCCTGTGTTTCTGCTACCTCGCGGCCTACCTGGACCGCATCAATATCGGCTTCGCCAAACTGCAGATGCTCGACCAGCTGCACTTCAGCGAAACCGCGTTCGGCCTCGGTGCCGGGCTGTTTTTTGTCGGCTATATCATCTTCGAAGTCCCCAGCAACCTGATCCTGGAAAAGGTCGGGGCGAAGATCTGGATCGCCCGCATCATGATCACCTGGGGCCTGCTGTCGGCCTGCACCATGCTGGTCACCTCCACCACCCAGTTCTACATCCTGCGGTTCCTGCTGGGTGCGGCCGAAGCCGGGTTTCTACCGGGCGTGCTGTATTACCTGACCACCTGGTTTCCCACCCATCGCCGGGGGCGGATCATCGCCCTGTTCATGATCGGCCTGCCGCTGTCCAGCGTGATCGGCGGCCCGTTGTCGGGCTGGATCATGGGCCACTTCGACAACATGGCCGGCCTGCGCGGCTGGCAGTGGCTGTTCCTGATCGAAGCAGTGCCCAGCGTGCTGCTCGGTGTGTGGACCTTCTGGGCGCTGCCCAATACCTATCAGCAAGCCAAGTGGCTGTCGCCGGAAGAAAAAAACCTGCTGGAAAGCGAACTGCGCAAGGACGACGCCGACGGTGCCGCCAGCAAACACAGCTTCCGCGACGGCTTCTTCAACCTCAAGGTGTGGATGCTCGGCGGTATCGACTTCTCGATCCTGCTCAGTGCCTATGCCATGGGGTTCTGGATGCCCACATTCATCCGCAACGCCGGGATTACCGACACTTTCCACATCGGCATCCTCACGGCCCTGCCCAGCGTGGCGGCCCTCTTGGGCATGCTGCTGATCGGCGCCAGCTCCGACAAACACCGCGAACGCCGCTGGCACATCATCGTGCCGTTCTTCATCGGCGCGGCGGCGATGGCTACCAGTACGTTCTTCACCCATAACGTGGTCGCCACCGTGGCGCTGTTTGCGATTGCCTCGGCGGCGATCATCGGTGCGGTGCCGGTGTTTTTCAGCCTGCCGGCGACCTTCCTGAAAGGCACCGCAGCGGCCACCGGCTTTGCCCTGGCCTGCTCGCTGGCGAACATCGCGGGCCTGGTGAGCAACTCGCTGATGGGCGTGGCGATTGACGTCACCGGCAGCAGCGCAGGGGCCTTGTGGTTTTTTGCCGGCTGCCTGATTCTCAGCAGCTTCCTGGTGATCGCCTTGCCGGCGAAGCTGGTAAACCGCTAACAACAACAATTTTTCGGGTGAGTCTCCATGCAAGGTTTCATCAAGCGCTGTGCTCTGCTTGTCGCCGTGGGCCTGTGTGCCGGTACGGCGCAGGCCGCAGAAAAGGTCATCTTCGACACCGACTTCAACGTGCTCAACGATGACGGCCAGGCCTTTATCATGCTCGCCCAGCTGCACGGGCAAAAACGCATCGACCTGCTGGGCATGACCCTGGTCAGCGGCAACGCCTGGGTCGACCAGGAACAGGTCGACGCCCTCAAGGCGGTGGAACGCATGGGTGTGGAGAAGGAAGTCGGCGTGTATTCCGGCGCCGCCTACCCGCTGCTGCATGACTACGCCACCTATGAGGCGGAAAAAGCCCTGTTCGGTTCCGGCTGGCCGGGTGCGTTCAAGAACCCGCGGCCAACCAGTGCCTCACAACTGGTCGCGCCACCGGACGGCCTGGCGACCCACACCAGGCTGCGCAAGGAAACCGCCGCCCAGTTCATCGTCGACAGCGTACGGGCCAACCCCCACGAGGTAACGATCCTGGCGGTCGGCCCGCTGACCAACGTTGCCCTGGCGATTCGCTCGGCGCCGGACATCGTGCCGCTGATCAAGCGCATCGTGTACATGGGCGGCGCGCTGGAGATTCCGGGCAACACCACGCCGGCGGCGGAGTTCAACTGGTGGTTCGACCCGGAGGCCGCGAAGATCGTGTTGCGCTCGCCCATCGAACACGTGATTTTTCCCAACGATGTCTGTGAGAAAGTCACCTTCGACAAGTCGGTGTATGAGCGGGTGATCGCACACAAAGGCCCGATTGCCGACCTGTACAAGCACGAGTTCGGGCCACTGTTCGCCAAGGACCCGGCTTACCACAGCTTCACCTGGGACAGCCTGCCGGCACTGTTTCTCGTGAACCCCGGGATCGTCACCGAATCCCGCGAGCTGTGGGTGGACGTGGATGCCACCTTCGGCGCCGACTATGGCCGGGCACTGGGCTACAAGAAAGGCGCGCCGGTCGGCACGCAAAAGGCCAAGGTGGTCTTCGCGGTGGACCAGAAGCAGTTCTGGGACGGTTATGTAGGGTTGGTGACGCTGCCGACGCCGGTCAACATCTTCCGCTGAGTGCGCCGGAACTTGAGGGGCTGTGGTTTAATTGCGCGCCTTTGCCCAGCCCTTCAAGGAATCCGTTGTCGATGAATCAGCCCGCCACCAAAGTCCTGGTCATTGGCTACGTCTGGCCAGAGCCTCGCTCCTCGGCGGCCAGCGGGCACATGATGCAGATTCTGGAGAGTTTCCTGGCCCAAGGCTGGGACATCACCTTCAGCAGCCCGGCGGTCACCGGCGAACACAAGGCCGACCTGCCCGCCCTGGGCATTCGCGAATGCGCGATCGAGTTGAATAACAGCAGTTTCGACGCGTTTATCCAGCAATTGGCTCCGGATATCGTGCTGTTCGACCGTTTCATGATGGAAGAACAGTTCGGCTGGCGCGTGGAAAAATCCTGCCCGAATGCTCTTCGGGTGCTGGAAGCATCCGACCTGCAAAGCCTGCGGGACGCCCGCCACCAGCGCCTCAAGGATTTCCTGAAGGCGCACCCCGAAGCTGATGACTTCGACGCGCTGTTCAGCCGGGACCTGGCCGCCGAATTCGATGACATGGCCGATACCGACCTGGCCAAGCGCGAGATCGCCGCGATCTACCGCTGCGACATCAGCCTGATGATCTCCGATGTGGAAATCCAGTTGCTGACCGAACACTTCAAGGTGCCCGCTGCCCTGCTCCACTGGTGCCCGTTGATGCTGGCGCCGCCCACCGAAGCCTTTGCCCCCTTTGAGGACCGTGCCCACTTCCTGAGCATCGGCAATTTCCGCCATGCGCCGAACTGGGATGCGGTGTTGTGGATGAAGAACAGTGTGTGGCCGCTGATCCGCCAGCAATTGCCCGGCGCTCAACTCCACGTGTACGGCGCCTATACGCCACCCAAGGCCACCGCCCTGCACAACCCGGCCCAGGGCTTCCACGTGATGAATTGGGCCGAGGATGCATTGCAGGTCATGAGCGCTGCGCGTATCTGCCTGGCGCCACTGCGCTTTGGTGCCGGGATCAAGGGCAAGCTGGCCGACGCGATGCTCTGCGGCACACCCAGCGTTACCACACCGATTGGCGCCGAAGCCATGGGCGAACCGTGGCCCGGCGTGGTCGAACACAGCGCCAGTGCACTGGCGGCTGCGGCGGTTGCGTTGTATCAAGACCCGCCACGCTGGACCCAGGCCCAGGAAGATGGCCGGCAGTTACTGGCCCGCCGTTACGCCCACGACCTCCACGGCCCGGCCCTGGTGGAGCGCCTGGAGCAGTGCCGCCGCCAGTTGGCCGAGCACCGTCGGAACAATTTCACCGGCAGCATGCTGCGCCACCACCTGCACAAAAGTACCCAGTACATGGCGCAGTGGATCGAGGCGAAAAACCGTACGCTGTAGACACAGACGCTGGCGAGGTGGCGCGCAAGGGGGCATTATCCTTTTCGCAACCACAATAAAGCGACTGCAGCATGACCCGAGCAGCGAGAATCACCGATCCTTCCTACGAGCTGATGGACGATCACAACGGTCTGTCCATCATCTATCGCCAACACGGCTTCCCGTGCCCGTTGGTGCGCTGGCATTTCCACAAGGAATACGAGCTGCACCTGATCGTTGCCAGCTCCGGCAAGGTGTTTATCGGCGACTACATCGGCAACTTCTACCCGGAAAGCCTGTTCCTCACCGGCCCCAACCTGCCCCACAACTGGATCAGCCAGGTGGCCGAGGACGAAGTGGTGCCCAAGCGCGACATGCTGGTGAACTTCACCGACGAGCTGTTCGACGGCGGCAGCCATGTCTTTGCCGAGCTCAAGACCCTGGCGCCACTGCTGGAACGGGCGCAATACGGCATCGAATTTCGCTGCAAGAAAACCATCGCCCAGGCCATGACCCTGATGCAGCGCATCGAGGACGCCCAAGGCATGGCGCGCCTGGGGCACTTCTTCATCCTGATGGAAGTGCTGAGTGCCTGCGAGGACTACCAACTGCTCTCCGGCGTGACCACGCCGCAACTGGCGGATGAACACAGCATCGACCGCACCAACCGCGCGGTGGACTACATTTTTGCCCACTACGCGCGGGAGCTGTCCCTGGAAGAGGTGGCCGAATACCTCGGCATGAAACCCACCTACTTCTCCCGCGTGTTCAAACAAGCCACCGGCCGCACCTTCATCGAATTCGTCAACCGCCTGCGTATCAGCAAGTCCTGCGAGCTGCTGGCCGATGGTGACAAAGCCGTGACCGATGTGTGCTTCGAGTCAGGCTTCAACAACATCTCCAACTTCAACCGCCGCTTCCAGCAGCTCAAGGGCATGACCCCCTCGCACTATCGGCGCCTGGCGGTGCAGCGCCTGACCGAGCAGAACCTCGCCTGAAAACGCGCGCTCCTGTGGGAACCCGCTTGTGTGGGAGCGGGGTTGGTTTCGGACGCAGGGTGTTCGGACACGCCAACATCCGCTTATTCCCCCCCCTCTCCCGC
>NZ_JBSVWQ010000206.1:0-9860 GCF_054071215.1 Pseudomonas sp. SDO5522_S412
CACATTAGACCGAGTTCCACTTTTGGAATGCAGTCGAATGTGGGAGCGGGCTTGCTCGCGAAGAGGCCGGCACATTCACAGTAGATTCGGGCCTAGTTGAATTCATCCCCAACCGGATACCGGCTGTCGTTCAAGCTCTCTTTGATCTTGCGCAAGTGCGGCTGGAAATCCACCCCGCGACGCAAGGTCATGCCCGTCGCCAGTACATCCAGCACCGTCAACTGAATGATCCGCGAGGTCATCGGCATGTAGATGTCGGTGTCTTCCGGCAACGGAATGTTCAGGCTCACCGTACTGGCCTTGGCCAGCGGCGAGTTTTCGGCGGTCACGCCCAGCACCGAGGCGCCGTTTTCCCGCGCAATACGTGCTACTTCCACCAGTTCACGGGTACGCCCGGTGTAGGAAATGATCACGAACAACTCCCCGGTGTGGGCCACCGAGGCGATCATCCGCTGCATCAGCACATCGGCGTGGGCCGTGACCGACAGGTTGAAACGGAAAAACTTGTGCAGCGCGTCCATGGCCACCGGCGCCGAAGCGCCCAGGCCGAAGAAGTGGATCTGCCGAGCCTGGATCAGCAGGTCGACGGCCTTGCTGATCAGGTTCGGGTCCAGGGCCTGGCAGGCGCTGTCGAGGGACGCGATGGCACTGCCGAAGATCTTCTGGGTGTAGGCCTCCGGGTTATCATCGGCCTCCACCGCGCGGCTGACATACGCCGCGCCGCTGGCCAGGCTTTGCGCCAGCTGCAATTTAAGTTCAGGGTAACCACTCACGCCGAACGAGCGGCAGAAGCGGTTCACTGTAGGTTCGCTGACCGAAGCGGCCTGGGCGAGGGCGGCGATAGAGAAGCGGGTCGCCTGCTGCGGGTTGAGCAGGATGACCTCGGCGACTTTACGTTCAGCCTTGTTCAGTTCTTCGAGGCGTTTCTGGATCTGTTCCAGTAGATTTCGCACGCGGTCCATTCATGTTTCCTTAGGGCGACGATGCAAATAAGGGTCGTCAACCAATCGACGAGCGGCCCTTTGCGGTGGCCTATCCTACTGAGGGTAGTTGAACACCACCACTCGGAATACGTTTTTCGGGAAAATGTTGTGGTTATTACTACATTTTTCCTTGAGTGATGCCTTAAAAAAAGGTATTTGTAGCTTAACTTGATAAAAGAACAAACATCATGCCTTCGATAACCGTAGAACCCTGCACCTTTGCCCTGTTTGGCGCCTTGGGTGATCTGGCGCTGCGCAAGTTATTTCCTGCCCTCTATCAACTCGATGGTGCGGGCCTGCTGCACGAAGACACGCGCATCCTGGCCCTGGCCCGTGAGGCCGGTTCCGAGCAACAGCACCTGGCCCACATCGAAAAAGAATTGCGTGGTTACGTTGGCAAGGAACTGGACGAAACCGTCGCCCAGCGTTTCCTGGCCCGCCTGACGTACCTGCACGTCGACTTCCTGAAGGCCGATGACTACGTCGCCCTGGCAGAGAACGCCGGCACTGAACAACGCCTGATCGCCTACTTCGCCACCCCGGCGGCGGTGTACGGCGCGATCTGCGAGAACCTGTCCAAGGTCGGCCTGGCGGAAAACACCCGCGTGGTCCTGGAAAAACCCATCGGTTCGGACCTGGATTCCTCGCGCAAGGTCAACGACGCCGTGGCGCAGTTCTTCCCGGAAAACCGCACCTACCGCATCGACCACTACCTGGGCAAAGAGACCGTCCAGAACCTGATCGCCCTGCGTTTTGCCAACAGCCTGTTTGAAACCCAGTGGAACCAGAACTACATCTCCCACGTGGAAATCACCGTGGCCGAGCAAGTAGGCATCGAAGGTCGCTGGGGCTATTTCGACAAGGCCGGGCAGCTGCGGGACATGATCCAGAATCACCTGCTGCAGCTGCTGTGCCTGATCGCCATGGACCCGCCCGCCGACCTGTCTGCCGACAGTATTCGGGACGAGAAGGTCAAGGTGCTCAAGGCCCTGGCGCCCATCAGCCCGGACGGCCTGACCACCCAGGTGGTGCGTGGCCAATACATCGCCGGCTACAGCGCCGGCAAGCCGGTACCGGGTTACCTGGAAGAAGAGAACTCCAACACCCAGAGCGACACCGAGACCTTCGTCGCCCTGCGTGCCGATATCCGTAACTGGCGTTGGGCCGGGGTGCCGTTCTACCTGCGTACCGGCAAGCGCATGCCGCAAAAACTGTCGCAGATCGTCATCCACTTCAAGGAACCGTCCCACTACATCTTCGCCCCCGAGCAGCGCTTGCAGATCAGCAACAAACTGATCATCCGCCTGCAACCGGACGAAGGGATTTCCTTGCGCGTGATGACCAAGGAGCAGGGCCTGGACAAGGGCATGCAACTGCGCAGCGGCCCGCTGCAACTGAATTTTTCCGACACCTATCGCAGCGCACGGATTCCCGATGCCTACGAGCGGCTGTTGCTGGAAGTAATGCGTGGCAACCAGAACCTGTTTGTGCGCAAAGATGAAATCGAAGCTGCGTGGAAGTGGTGTGACCAGTTGATCGCCGGGTGGAAAAAATCCGGTGATGCGCCCAAGCCGTACGCGGCGGGGTCCTGGGGGCCAATGAGCTCGATTGCACTGATCACGCGGGACGGGAGGTCTTGGTATGGCGATATCTGATTTGAAACTGCCTCAGGGCGTGACTGCCCATGAGTACCGCAACCCGGTGCTGCTGGCGGATGGCTTGGCCAATGACGTGGCCGAACAACTGCGCGCGGCCATCAGTGCCCGTGGCGAAGCGACCCTGGTGGTGTCCGGCGGCCGCAGCCCGGTGGCGTTCTTCCAGAACCTCGCCAAGCAAGGCCTGGACTGGTCCAAGGTGACCATCACCCTGGCCGACGAGCGCTGGGTGCCGGTGGAACATGCCGACAGCAATGCCGGCCTGTTGAAGAAGTATTTGCTGCAAGGCCCGGCGGCCAAGGCCAAGTTCCTGAGCCTGTACAGCGTCGCCGCCACCCTTGACGACGCTGCCGAGCAGGCCGATCGCCTGCTGGCCGAGTTGCCGACGATTGATGTGCTGGTACTGGGCATGGGCGACGACGGCCACACCGCGTCGCTGTTCCCCAACAGCCCGAACCTGGCTGAAGCGTTGAAGCCGGACGGCAGCCGTCGTTGCTGGCCGATGCTGGCGCCGACTGTGCCGCACCAGCGCCTGACCATGAGTCGCGCGCTGCTGGCCACCGCCCACTACACCGTGCTGTCGATTTCAGGCAGCTCGAAATTGACCACCTTGAGCGCCGCGCTGGCCAGTGACGACGTTGCTGCCATGCCGATACGCGCGTTTTTGCAACCTACTCTAGAGATTTACTGGTGCCCATGAGCCAAGGATCAGCCGCGATGAACAGCCCTCAACCTACCGTTTCCATGGCGGACAAAGTTGCCTTGATCGACAGCCTCTGCGCCAAGGCGCGGATCCTGCCGGTGATCACCATTGCCCGCGAACAGGACATCCTGCCGCTGGCCGATGCCCTGGCAGCCGGTGGTTTGACCGCACTGGAAGTGACCCTGCGTTCGCAGTTCGGCCTCAAGGCCATCCAGGTACTGCGTGAGCAGCGTCCGGAGCTGTGCACCGGTGCCGGTACCGTGCTGGATCGTCATATGCTGGAAGCGGCCGAAGTGGCCGGTTCGCAATTTATCGTCACCCCCGGGATTACCCGTGACCTGCTGGAAGCCTCGGTACACAGCTCGATTCCGCTGTTGCCGGGCATCAGCAATGCCTCCGGGATCATGGAAGGTTATGGCCTGGGTTATCGCCGTTTCAAGCTGTTCCCGGCTGAAGTCAGCGGTGGCGTGGCGGCGATCAAGGCCCTGGGCGGCCCGTTTGGCGAAGTGAAATTCTGCCCGACTGGCGGGGTTGGCCCGGCCAACATCAAGAGCTACATGGCGTTGAAAAATGTGATGTGCGTGGGCGGTAGCTGGATGCTTGATCCGGAGTGGGTCAAGAACGGCGACTGGGCACGCATCCAGGAAACCACCGCCGAGGCGCTGGCCCTGCTGGACTGATTGGATTTACCGAATCGTTGTTGCTGTGTTCTACGGCATTTTTGCGGTGCACTTGGTCGGTGTGCCGCTTTTTTTTGCCTGCGGAAAATGGCCCACTCCCACTGTAGGAGCGAGCTTGCTCGCGAAAAAACCGAGAGCACCGCTGGGTGTCAGGTTTCCCGTGTCATCGTTAACGACCTTCGCGAGCAAGCTCGCTCCTACAGTGATATCGCGCTCAGTTCGGTGATGGCTTTGATCAGCGCATGAATGTCTGCCGCTGACGTCAAAAAGCCTGGTGTCACCCGAATACAACTGCCGAACGAGGCCCCGCTGCGGGTTGTGGTGAAGAGGTTGTATTCCTTGAGCAGTCGGTCCGCCATCACCTGTTGATCCGGCTGATGAGTGAACTTGAACGACGTAATCGCGCAGTACAGCCGTGGATCATCCGGCGTCAGCACTTCAATCCCCGGCAACTGCCGCACCTCACTCACCCACAAATCCCGCAGGTAGTTGAGTCGGGCACCCTTGGCCTTCGAACCGCCCAACAAGCGATGCTCCTCGAACACCAGCGGCAAGGTCATCAACGCCGGGAAATTCGGCGTGCTGTATGGCGTGCGGGCACGTACATCGGTGGCCGGGTAATGAAACTCCCCCATGTCCGGATCAATGTCCGCCAACCGTTGCGGGTCGATATAAATAAAGCCCAGGGTCAACGGCGCACCGATCCACTTGTGCAGGTTGAAACCGGCAAACGCGATACCCAACTGTGCCAGGTTGAACTCGATCTGCCCCAGCGCATGGGCGCCATCGAGGATCACATCAATTCCATGTTCCCTGGCAGCGCCGGCAATCGCCTCCACCGGCATCACCAGCCCGGTGCGGTGAGTGACGTAGGTCAGTGCCAGCAGTTTCAGGCGGGGATAGCGCAGGAACGCATCGCGATACGTCTGCACCAGGCTGTCGAAACTGGCCGGGTGTTCGTGGGCAATCTCGATCACTTCTACACCGCGATTCTGCGCCAGCCAGCGCATGGCGCCCTTGACGGTGTCGTACTCCAGGTCGCTGATCAGCACCTGGTCGCCGGGCTGCAAGCGGTTGTAGTTGCGGATCAGCGACTGCAACGCATCCGAGGCGCAGCGGGTGAGGGCGATGGCTTCAGGATCGGCGTCCATCAACTGCGCCAACTGGTTACGGATCTCGACGTTTTCGCCCTGCTCGAAACGCTGGCGCACATGGATCGAGTTGCTGCGGTTGATGAAGGCGACGTTGTCCTGATACTGCTCAAGTACCGCGCGGCTCATGCGCCCGAAGTAACCGTTTTCGAGGTTGATCGGGCCGGGCTCCAGGTCGTAGCGCTGGGCGATGGCGTGCCAGTGTTGTTCGTCGCGGGTACTGTCCATGTGCGTGCTCTATTAATGACGAGGGGCGGGCTTGCCGTGCTTGGCGCGTAGGGGGTCCAGCAGTTCGGATAAACCGTTGTGGTCGATTTCCTGCATCAGGGCCAGCAACCCGCCCAGTTCACCATGGGGGAAACCTTCACGGGCGAACCAGTTCAGGTAGGGGCCGGGCAAGTCGGCAATGATCCGGCCCTTGTACTTGCCGAAGGGCATTTCGCGGGTGATCAGCAGTTCAAGTTTTTCAGGGTTCATTGCGGCTTCAGGTGTTTGAGTCGATGCCTTGGAAAATACAGGCATTCTGCATGGAGGCCAAATGACAGATCATGCAAATAAAGCGGATACAGATTTTTGTGTATTAGCTAACTTATTGAAATTTAAGTAATAAATTGTTTTTCAAAAGCTGGCACGGGCGCTGCAATTACTAATACACGTTTCTTAACCCGCGAAGGAATTGAAAAATGACTGATATCAACAAAGAATCGATCTCCGTACTCAACGACCTGATCGAGACCAGCAAAGACGGCCAGGAAGGCTTCAAGACCTGCGCAGAAGACATCAAGCACCCAGAACTCAAAGCCCTGTTTGCCAAACGTTCCGTTGATTGCGGTACCGCCGCTGCCGAACTGCAGACCGCAGTAAGAGCGCTGGGTGGCGATCCGGAAGATTCCGGCAGCGTCGCCGGTGCCTTGCACCGTGGTTGGGTCGACGTGAAGTCGATGGTGACCGGTAAAGACGAAGAAGCCGTGCTGAACGAAGCCGAGCGCGGTGAAGACCACGCACTGAAGGCTTACAAAGAAGCGATCGAGAAGATCAACAAGCACAACCTGCTGGGCATTCGTGACCTGGTAGAGCGTCAGTTCCACGGCGCGCAACGCAACCACGACCAGGTGAAAGCCCTGCGTAACCAGGCTCGCGCTCAGTCTTGAGCCCCGCCTGAATAAAAAAGCCCCGCAGATGCGGGGCTTTTTCATGGGCATTCGTTCAACCGATGCTGATGGCCGGCAGTTCGGTCAGGGTCACGGTCTGCTGCTTGCGTGGCGCGAGGATCTCGGCTTCGCCATCCACCACCAGTTCATCGCGCTGGTTGAATACGCGGGTGGCGATACGCACGCGGAATTTCGGCAGCTTCTCGAGGATTTCCAGACGCACGGTCAGGGTGTCGCCGATTTTGACCGGCTTCTGGAAGGTCATTTGCTGGCCGATGTATATCGTGCCGGGCCCAGGCAACTCGCACGCAACCGCCGCGCTGATCAGGGCGCCGCTGAACATGCCGTGGGCAATGCGCTCCTTGAACATGGTCGCCTTGGCGAATTCGGCGTCCAGATGCACCGGGTTGTGGTCGCCGGACATTGCCGCGAACAACTGGATATCGCGCTCTTCGACGGTCTTGCTGTAGCTGGCGGTCTGGCCGACTTCGAGGGCTTCGTAAGGCGTGTTGGTAACCTGGGTCATCAGTTGGTGCATCCTGTGGCTAATCAGAAATCTTAATATATTGATTTTAAACGAAAAATCATTCGCAGCGAGTAGGGCGGCGCAGCACTGCTGCCTGGGCCAGCCACGTCAGCACGTCGGCTGTGACCGCATCACGGTTGGTTTCGTTGAATAATTCGTGGCGCGCCTGTGGGTAAATGCTCAGTTCCAGGTGCTGGCAGCCGGCTTCGCGCAACGCGTTGGCCAGACTTTTGAGACGCTTGCCTTCACTGACCGGATCACATTCACCGCCCATTATCAGGATCGGCAGCCCCGGGTCTATCTGAGCGAGATTGGACGCTTTGCTGATTTGCTGCAAGCCGCCCAGCAGGTCGATCCACAGCTGGTTGGTGCAACGGAAGCCGCAAAGCGGGTCGCTGACGTACTTGTCGACCTCGGCCGGGTCACGGCTGAGCCAGTCGAAAGCGGTGCGATTGGGTTTGAACGCCTTGTTGAACGATCCAAATGACAGGAAATCAATCAGCGCACTGCGCCCGCGCAACCCCTGGCGCAGGCGTTCGACATGGGCAATCACCTTGGCCGCGCCGTACAGCGCCACCGGCTGGAAATTCGAGCCGCTGAGAATCGCCCCGTTAAGGCTCGCGCTGTGGTGCAGCAGGTACGCCTGGGCAATGTAGCTGCCCATGCTGTGGCCCAGCAGGATGATCGGCACCCCCGGCGCTTGCTGGCCGATATGCTGGTTGAGGCTCGCCAGGTCGCCCACCACCTTGTTCCAGCCGTCTTTCTCGGCGAACAGCCCCAGGGTGCCCTCGTCGGCGGTACGCCCGTGGCCGCGCTGGTCGGGGGCGTACAGGCCGTAGCCGGCATCACACAACGCCTGGGCCAGGCGGGCATAGCGGCCACTGTGCTCGGCCATGCCGTGGGCCAGCATGATCAGCGCCTTGGGCGGCCCGTCCGGCAGCCACTGGTTGACGTACACCCGACTGCGGTCATTCGCGGTCAGCCAGAAAGTGGTGTGGTTCATGGCGCTTCCTTTGCTCAGGGTCGTTGCAGTGTATAGCTCATTCACCGCAGGCCGCTGGATCAGCGCTGGCCTTGGCGGGGAGATTCACACAATCAATGACGCATCTTGTTGTATTTGCCTGATTGACCATAGCTGCTAACGTCCCCAAAGCTCCGCTTTCATCGCAACATCAAAAGCGGCCGGACCACTCAGGTAAGAGGACAAGAATAATGCAACCTGATTTCTGGAATGACAAACGCGCAGCCGGGGTTCCCAACGAGATCGACCTCACAGCCTATAAATCGGTGATCGAAGTCTTCGAGCGTTCCTGCAAGACCTTTGCCGATCGTCCGGCGTTCAGCAACATGGGGATCACCCTGACCTACGCCGAGCTGGATCGGCGCAGCGCCGCGTTCGCCGGTTACCTGCAGTGGCACACCGACCTCAAGCCGGGTGACCGCATTGCCGTGCAGATGCCCAACGTCCTGCATTATCCGATTGCCGTTTTCGGCGCCCTGCGCGCCGGGCTGATCGTGGTCAACACCAACCCGTTGTACACCCCGCGGGAAATGCGTCACCAATTCAAGGATGCCGGCATTCGTGCGCTGGTGTACCTGAACCTGTTTGGCTCGCGTGTTGAAGAAGTCAGCAAGGACACCGAGATCGAATACCTGATCGAAGCGAAGATGGGCGACTTCATGCCCGCTGCCAAGGGCTGGCTGATCAACACCGTGGTCGACAAGGTGAAGAAGATGGTCCCGGCCTATAACCTGCCGCAAGCCATCTCCTTCAAGCGCGCCCTGCGCATGGGCGCCCGCCAGGCACTCAACCGCCATCCGGTGACCCTCGACGACATCGCGGTGCTGCAATACACCGGCGGCACCACCGGCCTGGCCAAGGGCGCAATGCTTACCCACGGCAACCTGGTGGCCAACATGCAGCAAGTGCGGGCGTGCATGTCGCAACTGGGGGACGACGGCCATCCGCTGATCAAGGAAGGCCAGGAGGTGATGGTGGCGCCGCTGCCGCTGTACCACATCTATGCCTTCACCGCGAATTGCATGTGCATGATGGTATCGGGCAACCACAACGTACTGATCACCAATCCCCGGGACATTGGCGGCTTTATCAAGGAGCTGAAAAAGTGGCGCTTCACCGGGCTGCTGGGGCTCAACACCCTGTTCGTGGCCTTGATGGACCACCCGGACTTCAAGAGCCTGGATTTCTCCCACCTCAAGCTCACCAACTCCGGCGGCACCGCACTGGTCAAGGCCACGGCCGAGCGCTGGCAGCAACTGACCGGCTGCGCGATTGGTGAAGGCTACGGCTTGACCGAAACCTCACCGGTGGCCAGCACCAACCCCTATGGCGGCAAATCGAAGCTGGGCACCGTGGGCATTCCGGTGCCGGGCACGGCGATGAAGATCATCGACGACAACGGCGCGGAGCTGCCGCTGGGCGAGCGGGGCGAGCTGTGCATCAAGGGCCCGCAAGTGATGAAGGGCTACTGGCAGCAGCCGGTGGCGACCGCCGAGACCCTGGACGCCGAAGGCTGGCTCAAGACCGGCGATATAGCGGTGATCGACCCGGACGGCTTTGTGCGCATCGTTGATCGCAAGAAGGATCTGATCATCGTCTCGGGGTTCAACGTGTACCCCAACGAGATCGAAGACGTGGTGATGGCGCACCCGGCGGTGGCCAGCTGCGCGGTGATCGGCGTACCGGACGAGCGTACCGGCGAGGCGGTGAAGCTGTTTGTGGTGGCCCGTGCCCAGGGCGTGAGCCTTGAAGAGCTGAAGACCTACTGCAAGGCCAACTTCACCGGCTACAAGGTGCCCAAGCATATTGTGCTGCGTGAGTCGTTGCCGATGACGCCGGTGGGCAAGATCCTGCGGCGCGAATTGCGCGACATAGCCTGATTTGAAATAAGGTCAAAAAATGTGGGAGCGGGCTTGCTCGCGAAGGCGGTGTGCCAGTCAATACACCCCTTTCCCTACCCCCCGCTTTCGCGAACCAACCCCCCCCCCCC
>NZ_JBSVWQ010000207.1:0-9859 GCF_054071215.1 Pseudomonas sp. SDO5522_S412
GCGATGGATCAGTGCCAGATGGGTTGACTGACACTCCGCATTCGCGAGCAAGCCCGCTCCCACATTGGTTTTGTGGTGTTCTTCAGGCTTCAGGCTTCAGGCTTCGGGCATCAGTTGTTGGCGGCATTCGAGGATCAGCTTCGCACCGCCTCGTTCGCTGCTGCCGACTTCCAGCTTGAAACCGTGCAGGTTGATGATCGCGGCGACAATCGACAGCCCCAAGCCAAACCCGCCTTGCTGTTGATTGCCTTCGTCCACCCGGTAAAACCGCTGGAACACCGCGGCACGTTCAGCTGCGGGAATCCCGGGGCCGGAGTCCAGGACTTCAATGCGGGTGCTGCCGGCATCGTTCACGCCGCGCAAAATCACTTCGCCGCCCGGCGGGGTGAATTTGATCGAGTTGCTCAGCAGGTTGGCCAGGGCTTCGAACAGCAGCGCGCGGTCACCGGTGATCCAGGGCAATGAGTCCGGCACTTGCAGCAGCAATTCCATCTCGCCTTCTTCTGCCAGGGGCAGGTAGAAGTCGTGGAGTTCCTGCAGCAAGGGCAGGGGATCAAGCACCAGGAAGCCCGAGCGGCGCTGGTGGTCTTCCAGTTCGGAAATCCGCAGCAGGCCGCGAAAACGCGCCATCAAGGTGTCGGTCTCGGCGATGGCCGCGTCCAGTTGCAGGGCGTGGGGCGCGTCTTCATCAGCCTGTTGCTGGATTCGGTACAGCTGCGCCCGCAGGCGGGTCAGCGGGGTGCGCAAGTCGTGGGCGATGTTGTCGCACACGCCCTTGACCTCGTTCATCAGCTTCTCGATACGGTCGAGCATCGCGTTGACGATAGCTGCCAGCATGTCCAGTTCGTCGCGTCGGTCGGACAATGGCAAACGGTGGGTCAGGTCGCCGGCCACGATGGCTTCGGCACTCGCCTGGATCCCGCGAATCCGCCGCAACGGGCGCCGCCTGAGCAGGTGCCAGCCGGCCGCGCCGGGAATGATCGTCAGGGTGATCCCCCACAGCAAGGCGTGCAGGATGATCCGCGTCACGCCGAACAGCGAGCCGTTGGCCCGCACCAGGATCAGCCAGCGGCCGTCTTCGGTGTGGGTGGCTACGGCGTCGCAGCTGTCGCGCGGCAGTTTCGGGTCGTCGGAGTCGATGCAGTTGGCCAGGGCGTGGATGTGTCCGTCCATTGGCAGGTCGGGCGGTATCACGCGGATCGGGCCGCTGATGGGGTTGAACTGATTATCGAACAGGCCGTAGGCGTCAACGCCCTTCATGTCGAAGGTCATGCTGGTGGTCAGGGCTTCCACCAGCTCTTCGCCGTCAAACCGCTGGAACAGGTGCTGGCGCTGCATCAGGGAGTGGCGCGAGAGGTCGCCCAGGTAACCGGACACCTCGTAGTACAACACGCCCATGAGGATGCAGCTCCAGGCCACGAACAACGAACTGTAGAGCGCCAGCAGCCGGCTGCTGGAAGAGCGCCAGCCTTTAGAGGGGTTCAGCAATGACATACCCGGAACCTCGTACCGTGCGGATCAGCGGCGTGAGGCCCGGCGGGTCGATTTTTTTGCGCAGGCGACCGATGTGCACGTCGATCAGGTTGGTGCCCGGGTCGAAGTGATAACCCCAGACTTCCTCGAAGATCATCATCCGCGAGAGGATTTGCCCGGTGTTGCGCATCAGGAATTCCAGCAGTTTGTATTCGGTCGGCAACAGGCTCAGGGGCTGTTCGGCACGGCTGGCTTCACGGCTGATCAGGTTCAGTTCCAGATCCGCCACGCGCAAGGCAGTTTCGAACTCCTTGACCGTGCTTTTGCGCCGCAGCAGCACTTCGACGCGGGCGGCCATTTCGTCGGAGGCGAACGGTTTGGTCAGGTAGTCATCACCACCGGCCCGCAGGCCGCGTACCCGTTCATCCACATCGGAGAGGGCGCTGATCATCAGGATCGGCGTGGATACGCCGATGGTGCGCAGGGTGGTGACGATGGCCAGGCCATCCAGTTCCGGGAGCATGCGGTCGAGGGTGATCAGGTCGTAATCACCGCTGACGGCACGGACCAGGCCTTCGCGGCCATTGTCTACCCAGTCTACGTCCAGTCCATGGCTACTCAGCTCGGCAACGATCTCGCGGGCCGTTACGGCGTCGTCCTCGATGGTCAAAATGCGGGTCATAAGGATTACCTGGTGAGCGATTCACACTGAAGTGCGGGCATTTTGCCAAGAAATGATAGCCCGCTTCCTAAATAAAAATTTATGTAGGCACAAACGACACAATTCACCATAACCCGCTGAATCTGAACGAACGCTGTGTGTGTAGGATTTTTTGCATGCCATGGGGGGCGTACGGGTTATTTCCTACGAGGAATGCAATACGCCCGCCGCTCCGGGCCATTTCTTGCAAGTTGCATGGTTCAAATTAGTTCAACTTAATTAAGTTGTTGAAATATATGAAGTTTTAATTTTCGAGCTTCTGGCACGTCGCCTGCACTGTCCCTTTTGAGACTTGTAACACTATTTTTCATGCCTGGAGCAAAACAACAATGATTACATCCTCATCCACGCTGCAAGAGTCGAGCACGCTCTCCGGGGTTTCCTGGGGCGCGATCTTTGCCGGGGCCGCTGCCGCGGCTGCGCTGTCCTTGATTCTGGTACTGCTGGGCTTCGGCCTGGGCTTTTCGGCGGTGTCGCCGTGGGCCGACAGTGGCATCAGCGCCAAAGGGCTTGGCATTTCTACCATTGTCTGGTTGGCGGTTACGCAAATCATCGCGTCGGGGATGGGCGGTTACATCGCCGGTCGCCTGCGGGTGAAATGGGCCAATATGCACGGCGATGAGGTGTACTTTCGCGACACCGCCCATGGCTTCCTGGCCTGGGCCGTGGCGACACTGGTGACGGCGGTGCTGATCGTCGGTTCGGTCAGCAGTGTGGTCAGCGGTGGTGTGAAGGCCGGTGCCAGTGTGGCCTCGGGTGCCGTCAGTGGCATGAGCCAGGTGGCTGGCGCTGCCTCCAAGGGCGAAGACTTTGGCTACTACGTCGACAGCCTGTTCCGTGATGATCGCCCGGCCGCCGTCAGTGATGACGCGGTGCATGGTGTGGTCGCTCGCATCTTCGCTCGTACCGTGAGCAACAATGGTCAGCTGGCACCTGAAGACCGTGCGTACCTTGCACAGTTGATCAGCCAGCGGACCAACCTCAGCCAGGCCGATGCCGAGGCGCGTGTTGACCAGGTCTATGGCCAGGCTCAAAAAGCCCTCGATGACGCCAAATTGAAAGCCAAGCAGGCTGCCGACACGGCTGCAAAAGTGGCTGCCTACACGTCGCTGTGGACCTTCGTGGCGCTGTTGATCGGTGCGTTTTTTGCCAGCCTCGCTGCAACCTTTGGTGGTCGTCGCCGGGATGCCGTGGTGTATCTGGAAACCACTCCCCACACCACTTCCGTTCGTTAATTCAAGGAGAACGTCATGCGCTCATTACTGCTGTTTTTCCTCGGTGTGCCTATCCCGGTCATTATTCTGATCGCGATCTTCATGCACTGATCCTCAGGCTTGCTCGGTCCTCATGTGGGAGCGGGCTTGCTGGCGAAAAAAGCGGTGTATCAGTCACATATGAACTGGCTGATACACCGCTTTCGCGAGCAAGCCCGCTCCCACATTTTGTTTTGTGTCGTTGCTGCATTCCGGGCGAAGGCGAAATCTCCGGATTTTGTTAATTGTTGCTTAACCGCCTTTTGGCTAAGCTCCCGTCCCATGAGCCGCTATCTGCGTTTTTTCCTGGTCCTGCTGTTGAGTCTTGCGCTTCCCCTGACCGGGATGGCGGGTGTGCCGTCGAGCACCGAGCCGTGCCCGATGCAGATGTCCGACATGCAGATGATGAGCGACATGGCCCCTGACTGTTGCCAGGACGGCGCAGCTGCCGACCACGGCAAAAGCTGCAAGCCCGGCCAGGAGTGCAAGACCGGCGGCATGCTGCAATTGTCGATGCCGGTGCTCAAGGCCCCGGTGACTGCTTCCAATGCGCTGGTTGTCAGCGTCTCTTCCGACTTCATTCCCGACCGCACGCCGTCCGGCGTCTGGCGCCCGCCCCGTCGCTGAATCCTGTTGCACCTGAAGACTCGTCCCTGAACCGGGACGGCTTTGCTGTGGGCCGCGTAAAGCGGTGCACAGCGCAACAGAACAGGACACTTCAAGATGAATTTCCTATGCGTGCGTGCCCTGGTGATGGGCGTGCTGGCGTGGCCGACGCTGGCGTCTGCGCTGACCCTGGATGAGGCCTTGCGCCTGGCGCAAAACAACGCGCCGTCGCTGACGGCTGAATCCTCCAAATTGCAGGCTGCCACTCAGGCGGCGATTCCGGCCGGCGAACTGCCGGACCCGAAACTGGTAGTAGGCCTGCAAAATTTCCCCGTTGGCGGGCCCAATCGCGGCACGTTGTATGGCGATGACATGACCGAGCAAATGATCGGCATCCAGCAACAAGTGCCCAGCCGCGACAAGCGCAAGGCACGGGTTGAGTTGGCGTCGGCCAGCGTGGACACGGCTGCCGCCGAAGGCCGGATCGAGCGCTTGAATGTGCGTCAGGCCACCGCCCAGGCGTGGATTCGCGCCTATGCGGTGGAGCGTAAAGAGGCGCTGTTCAAGGACTTCTATCAGCAAAATCGCCTGCTGCAAGACACCGTGCGTGCGCAACTGGCCGGCGGTCGCGGGCAGCCTTCCGACGTCGTGATCCCGAAGCAGGAAGCGGCTGACCTGGCCGAGCGCGAGGATGAGCTGATCCAGCAACGCGCCCAGGCCCGGGCGGCCCTCAAGCGCTGGATCGGCCCGGCCGCCAGTGAAGCCCCCAGCGGGCAATTGCCGAACTGGAAAATCGACACCACCGGCTTCACCCACAACCTGCACCAGCACCCGGTTCTGCAAGCCTTTGCACCGCGCACCCGCGAGGCCGAAGCCCGGCTGAACGAGGCCAGGGCGCAAAAGACCTCGGACTGGAGTTGGGAAGTGGACTACCAGCACCGAGGCCGTGAGTACGGGGACATGGTCAGCCTGCAATTCACCTTCGATTTGCCGATCTTCCCCGGTCGCCGACAAAACCCCGGTATCGCCGCCAAGCAGGCCGAACTCGACCAACTGGACGCCGAACGCGAAGCCAAGACCCGTGAACATACCCAGGAACTCGAAGACGACCTGGCCAACTACCAGCGCCTGGACCGCGCCGTGCAGCGCAGCCAGGACAGCCTGGTGCCGCTGGCCGAGGAGAAATTGTCGCTGAGCCTGGCGGGGTATCGCGCGGGCAAGGGCGACCTGATGAGCGTGGTCAGCGCCCGCCGCGAGTGGGTCGAGGCGCGCTTCAAACAGATTGACGCCATTGAGCAGCGTGCCCTGACCGGCGCCCAGCTGTATTTCGCTTACGGGGAACCCGCCAATGAATAACCGAATCGTGAATATGGCCCTGTTGGGCGGCGTCCTGCTGCTGGGTCTGGGTGGCGGCTACTGGCTGGCGCAGATGCGCGAGGCACAGCCGGCCATGGCCGGGACGATGCAGGCGCCGGACGAGAAAAAGGCGCTGTACTGGTACGACCCGATGTACCCGCAGCAAAAATTCGACAAGCCGGGCAAGTCGCCCTTCATGGACATGCAACTGGTGCCGCGCTACGCCGGTGGCGCCGAGGAGAGTGCGGCGATTCATATCGATTCGAGCCTGACCCAGAACATCGGCGTGCGTTTGGCGAGCGTCAGCCGTGGGGTGCTGGCGTCGAGTCTTGAGCTGTCGGGAATCCTCGCCTTCAACGACCGCGATGTGGCGGTGGTGCAGGCGCGCGCTGCCGGATTTGTCGAGCGGGTTTACGCCCGTGCGCCGGGGGATGTGCTCAAGGCTCAGGCGCCCCTGGCTGACATTCTGGTGCCCGAATGGGCCGCCGCTCAGGAAGAGTTCCTTGCTCTGCGACACAGCGATCCAGGTTTGTTGGCTGCCGCCCGCCAGCGTCTGCGCTTGAGCGGAATGCCTGCCGGGTTGATCACGCAGATGGAGCGCAGCGGCCGGGTGCAATCGGTGATGACCATCACCACCGCGCTGGGCGGCGCGTTGCAAACCCTCGACGTACGCGAAGGCATGACCGTCGCGGCGGGCCAAACCCTGGCGCGGGTCAATGGCCTGGGCACCGTGTGGCTGCAGGTCGCCGTGCCTGAAGCCCAGGGCGCCGCGCTGGCCGTTGGGCAAACGGTCGAGAGCCGTTTTGTCGGGTTGCCGGGACAAGTCGTCAAAGGCACCGTCGCCGCGATTCTGCCGGCAACCGCCATGGACAGCCGCACCGTGCAGGTTCGGGTCGAACTGCCCAACCCTGACGGTATGTTGCGCCCCGGTATGACCGCCCAGGTGCGCCTGGCCCAATCCAGCGGCCAATCGGTGCTGTTGCTGCCGAGCGAGGCGTTGATTCGCACCGGCAAACGCGTGCTGGTGATGGTGGCCGAGGAGGGCGGGCGATATCGCCCGGTAGAAGTTCAGGTGGGTGCAGAAAACCAGGACAACACCGTCATCCTCGCCGGCCTGCAGGAAGGCCAGCAGGTGGTGGCCTCAGGTCAATTTCTGCTGGACTCCGAAGCAAGTTTGAAGGGAATTACCACTCAATCGTCCGGCGGTTTTTCAGATGAGGGGGCCATGGACGGCATGAGCATGCAACCGGGAGCCCGGCCATGATCGCCCTGTTGATTCGCTGGTCGGTGGCCAACCGCTTTTTGGTGTTGTTGGCGACTTTATTCGTGACGGCCTGGGGTTTGTGGTCGATCCAGAACACCCCGGTGGACGCCTTGCCGGACCTGTCGGATGTGCAGGTGATCATCCGCACGCCGTACCCGGGCCAGGCCCCGCAGATTGTCGAGAACCAGGTCACTTACCCGATGACCACCACCATGCTCTCGGTGCCGGGTGCGAAGACCGTGCGCGGCTTTTCGTTCTTCGGCGACAGCTACGTGTACGTGCTGTTCGACGAGGGCACCGACCTGTATTGGGCGCGCTCGCGGGTGCTGGAATACCTGAGCCAGTTGCAGGCGCGTTTGCCGGCATCGGCCAAGCCGGCGCTGGGCCCGGATGCCACCGGTGTCGGCTGGATCTACCAGTACGCGCTGGTGGACCGCACCGGCAAACACGACCTGGCGCAACTGCGCTCGTTGCAGGACTGGTTCCTCAAGTTCGAGCTCAAGACCCTGCCCAATGTCGCCGAAGTGGCGACCATCGGCGGCCAGGTCAAGCAGTACCAGGTGCAGATCGACCCGCTGGCCCTGGCCAGTCGCGGCATCACCCAGGCCCAGGTGGTGGAAGCCATCGGCAAGGCCAACCAGGAAACCGGCGGTTCGGTGCTGAACATGGGTGAGTCGGAATACATGGTGCGTGCGTCCGGCTACCTGAAAACCCTGGAGGACTTTCGCGGCATTCCCCTGCGGCTCGACACCCACAACGTGCCGGTGACCCTTGGGGATGTGGCGACGATCCAGCTGGGCCCGGACATGCGCCGGGGCATCAGTGAACTGGATGGCGAAGGCGAGGCGGTGGGCGGCGTGGTGATCCTGCGCAGCGGCAAGAACGCCCGCGAGGCCATCGCGGCGGTCAAGACCAAGCTGGAGCAACTGCAAACCAGCCTGCCGCCCGGGGTGGAAATCGTCACCACCTACGATCGCAGCAAACTCATCGATCGCGCCGTGGACAACCTCAGCCACAAGCTGCTCGAAGAGTTCCTGGTGGTGGCGCTGGTGTGCGGGATCTTCCTGTGGCACCTGCGCTCCTCGCTGGTGGCGATCATTTCGTTGCCGGTGGGGGTGTTGATTGCCTTTATCGTCATGCGCTTCCAGGGCATCAACGCGAACATCATGTCCCTGGGCGGGATTGCGATCGCCATCGGCGCGATGGTCGATGGCGCGGTGGTGATGATCGAGAATGCCCACAAGAAAATCGAAGCCTGGCACCACGCGCATCCGAACCAGGAATTGAAGGGGGAGGCGCATTGGAAGGTCATCACCGATGCGGCAGTGGAGGTGGGGCCGGCGTTGTTTTTCTGCCTGCTGATCATCACCTTGTCGTTTATCCCGGTGTTCACCCTGCAAGCCCAGGAAGGCCGTTTGTTCGGGCCGCTGGCCTACACCAAGACCTATGCCATGGCCGCTGCGGCGGGGTTGTCGGTGACCCTGATCCCGGTGCTGATGGGCTACTGGATTCGCGGGCGTATTCCCGATGAGCAACGCAACCCGCTGAATCGCGGCCTGATCAAACTCTACCAACCGGCCCTCGACGCGGTGTTGCGCTGGCCGCGCATGACCTTGCTGGTCGCGCTGCTGATGGTCGTCAGTGCGCTATGGCCGGTGTCGCACCTGGGCGGTGAATTCCTGCCGCCGCTGGATGAGGGCGACCTGTTGTATATGCCGTCGGCGCTGCCTGGTTTGTCGACGCAAACTGCCGGCGCATTGCTGCAACGTACCGACCGCTTGATCAAGAGCGTGCCGGAAGTCGCCCACGTGTTCGGCAAGGCCGGCCGCGCCGAAACCGCCACCGACCCGGCGCCGCTGGAAATGTTCGAAACCACCATCGAGTTCAAGCCGCGAGACCAATGGCGCCCCGGCATGACCCCGGAAAAACTGGTGAAGGAACTCGACCGGGTGGTGCAGGTGCCGGGGCTGACCAACATCTGGATTCCGCCGATCCGCAACCGCATCGACATGCTCGCCACCGGGGTCAAAAGCCCGATCGGCGTGAAGGTCGCGGGTTCCAGCCTGATGGATATCGACGCCGTGACCCAGGCCGTGGAAAAGGTCGCCAAGACGGTGCCCGGCGTCAGCTCGGCGCTGGCGGAACGCCTGACGGGCGGGCGCTACATCGACGTGGATATCGACCGCCCGGCCGCCGCGCGTTATGGCCTGAACATCACCGATGTGCAGTCCATTGTCTCCGGGGCGATTGGCGGGGAAAACATCGGCGAGACCGTCGAAGGCTTGGCGCGGTTTCCCATCAACCTGCGCTACCCGAAAGAATGGCGCGACTCGGTGAGCGCGATGAGCAACCTGCCGATCTATACGCCGTCAGGCAGCCAGATCACCCTGGGCACCGTGGCCAGGATCAAGGTCAGCGAAGGCCCGCCGATGCTCAAGAGCGAAAACGCCCGGCCTTCCGGCTGGGTGTACATCGACGTGCGTGATCGCGACCTGGCGTCGGTGGTGAAGGACTTGCGCGAGGCGATCAACCAGAACGTGCAACTGCAACCGGGCATGAGCCTCAGCTACTCGGGGCAGTTCGAGTTCCTGGAGCGGGCCAATGCGCGCCTGAAACTGGTGGTGCCGGCGACCTTGCTGATCATCTTCGTGCTGCTGTACCTGACGTTCCGGCGGGTGGATGAGGCGCTGCTGATCCTCGCCACGTTGCCGTTCGCGCTGACGGGTGGGGTGTGGTTGCTGTACTGGCTGGGCTTCAACCTGTCGGTGGCGACGGGTGTTGGATTTATCGCGTTGGCGGGGGTGTCGGCGGAGTTCGGCGTGATCATGCTGCTGTATTTGAAAAACGCCTGGGCCGAACGCCAGGGAGGAGGGGACCAGGCCCTGCTGGAAGCCATCACCGAAGGTGCCGTATTACGCGTGCGGCCCAAGGCGATGACCGTGGCCGTAATCATCGCCGGCTTGCTGCCGATCCTTTTAGGCGGCGGCACCGGCAGCGAAGTCATGAGCCGGATTGCCGCGCCCATGATTGGCGGCATGCTCACAGCGCCGCTGCTATCCCTGTTCGTCATCCCGGCGGCATATAGGCTAATGCGCAAATCCAAAAGCTAACGACAATCAAATGTGGGAGCGGGCTTGCTCGCGAAAGCGGTGTTTCATTCGCCAGATGCCGTGGTTGACCCACCGC
>NZ_JBSVWQ010000208.1:0-9857 GCF_054071215.1 Pseudomonas sp. SDO5522_S412
GCGTTTTGGTTACTTTTGCGCTTTTCAAAAGTGACCCGCTGTAAGAGCGGAACCATAAGCCGCCGTTACCTAAATAACGGATATGTACTCAACCCCAATCAAGAATAAGCCACCCGAGCAGCCCCAACCCCAAGCCCCTCCCGAAACGCCAGATAATGCTTCAACACCTGCACCGGCGCCTCAATCTGCGGGTAGTGCCCAATATTCGCCAGCAACACCGTATCCGCGTGCGGCACCAGCTCACGATAACGCTGAACCATATGCCCCCCGGAAATCGGATCAACCTCCCCATCGATCACCCGCAACGGCACCTCCCCCCGCTGCATGGCCGCCACCCATCGATCCCGCTGCCGCCGACGCTGAGGAATATACGCAATCAACTTGTGCAAAATCCGCGGCCCATCCTGGCTCTCGATCAAGCTCCAGAAATCATCCAGCGCACTCTCACTGGGCCGAGTCGCCGGCCCGAAAATCTGCCCAAAACTGTTAGCCAGGGCATTACGCCCAAACGCCCGCCCGATCATCCAACCCAATGGGCTCAGCAACAGCTTCTGCACCAACGCCGGACGATGCGTCTCCGGAAACAACCCACCGTTGAGAAACACACAACTGCCCATCCGAAACCGGCCTTCGTAATGCCGCGCCAACAACTCCTGCGCAACACTGTCACCGTAATCATGGGCCAGCACATGCACCGGCTGCTGCACCCAAAGATGCTCCAGCAACGCCTGTTGCAAGTCCGCCTGCTCCAGCAGGCAATAGGTGTGGTCCAGCGGCTTGGCCGAATCGCCAAACCCCAGCATGTCGCAGGCAATCACTTGATAGCGCTGGGCCAACGGCTGCCAGAGGTAATGCCAATCCCAACTGGCCGTGGGAAAACCATGGATCAGCAGCAACGGCTCGCCCTGCCCCGCCACCCAGTACCGAATGGTGCGGCCGCGAAACTCAAAGCCCTGGGCACGCTGGCGCCAGATGCGCAGCGGGATCTCGGCGAGTGGCATCAGCTTTTATACCCGGGGTCGAGTGCATCGAGTTTGCGCAGCAACGCCGGCCACGCCAGCGCGCCGCCCATGCCCTGAGCGCTTTTGGTGACCCCAGCGATCATCGCCCGGGCACCGGCCAATATCTGCGGCGCAATGCTGATCAGTTCAGCGCCACCGTTCTGCGCCATCACCTGGATATCGCAGGTGCGCTGGAAGATGAACATCATCAGGAACGTATCGGCGATGCTGCCGCCACAGGTCAGCAGACCGTGGTTGTGCAGCATCAGGAAATTGTTTTCGCCAAGGTCGGCCTGCAAACGGGCCTTTTCCTCGTGGTTCAGCGCCACACCTTCGTAGGCGTGATAGGCCAGGCTGGACAGCACAAACAGTGATTGCTGGCTGATGGGCAGCACGCCCTGCTTCTGCGCGGAGACGGCAATGCCGGAAGCGGTGTGGGTGTGCAGCACGCAGACCACATCGTGCCGTACTTCGTGCACCGCACTGTGGATGGTGTAGCCCGCCGGGTTGACCTCGTAGGGACTGTCCATCAGTTTGTTGCCGGCCTGGTCGACCTTCACCAGGCTCGACGCGGTGATCTCGTGGAACATCAGCCCATAGGGGTTGATCAGGAAGTCTTCGGTGCCCGGCACCTTGGCCGAGATGTGGGTGAAAATCAGGTCGTCCCAACCATGCATCGCAACCAGGCGATAGCACGCGGCGAGGTCGACGCGGGCCTGCCATTCGGCCGCGCTGACCTGGTCTTTTACACTGTGTGTCGATTGAACAGTGGCTAGGCTCACGGCAATGACCTCCTTGGCGCGCTTATTATTGTTTTTTTGAGTGAAGAGGCAGTCTAGTCAGACCTCGAGGCCGCCGTAGTTGCATTGGCAGCCAGCTTGATGACCGAACGGGTCAGTCCTGAGGATAGTTCGATTTTGTTCTGCGCGTGTCAGAGAAGCGACGCCAATAAAGGTGCGGCGAACAGGTTGAGCAAGCCGGTCAGCACCATTACCAGGCCCGCCACGGAGCCTTCCTCACCGCCCACCTCATGAGCCCGGCTGACACCCGCGCCATGAGCGCCCACGCCAAACAATGCGCCACGGGCCAATGGCGTGCGCAACGGCAACCACTTGAGCAGTACGCCGCCGAGCATGGCGCCAAACACCCCGGTGAACATCACGAACACCGCCGTCAGTTCCGGCACGCCGCCCAGGTCGGAAGACACCGGCATCGCGAACGGGGTGGTGATCGAACGGGGCACCAACGACATCGTCACCGAGCTGTCGAGAGCGAGGGCCTTGGCCAGGCCATACGAAGTGGCGATGGACGCCGCGCTGCCCGCGACCATCCCCAGCAATAACGCTGACCAGTGGCGCATCAGCAATTGGCGCTGTTGCCAGATCGGAATCGCGAACGCCACGGTCACCGGGCCCAGCACCAGCATCAGCCAGTGGGTGTCGGTGGCGTATTCGGCATAGGCGGTTTTCATCGGCACGGCCACCGCCAGCAGCAGCGCCGGCACCAGAATCAGCGGCGACAGCAGGTAGCGCCCGGTGCGCCGGTAGATCCAGCGGCTGAAGCCGTAGGCACCGAGGGTCAGCGCCAGCCAGAACATCGGCATCAGCTCAAGCTTCATGGCGCAGCTTCCAGCGGCAGACGAATTCCACGGTAAACGCAGTCACCAGCATCACCGACAAGGTGCTGAAGCCGATCACCAACATGATCCGCCAGCCGTCGTGCTTTACCAGGCCGCCGTAGTCCAAAAGGCTCATCAAGGCAGGAATAAAGAACAGCAGCATCTCCGCCATCAGTACACCGGCGCCCAGTTGCAGGGCCGCCGGTTTTACCAGGCCGGTGGCGAAGGTCAGCAACAACAGGCCCAGGCCGATCACACCACCGGGAATAGGCCAGCTCAGCCAGGCGGCCAATTGGCAGCCCAGAAAATATATGGCCAGCAGCACAATCAGTTCAGTCAACAACCGACCGACGACTTTGAAGGTGAAACGTTTCATGAGCTTTGGGTCCTCGCAGGGCTCCCATTTTAAAGAGGCCCCTGGCATCCCCACAGCGAATTGTTAGACTGCAAGCTATTCCAAACTGGAATCATGTCGATGGAATTTAAACAACTGCGCAGTTTTGTCGAAGTGATCCACCGCGGCGGCTTTACCCAGGCCGGCAAAACCCTGCACATCAGCCAATCCGCCGTCAGCAAGCAGGTGGCACAACTGGAGCAAAGCCTGGGCACGCCGCTGCTGGATCGCCTGGGTTCGCAGATTCGCCTGACGGCTGCCGGACAAGTGGTGCTGCAGCAGGCGGAGGCCATGCTGCGCCAGCAAACCGAATTGCTCAGTGAGCTGGATGACTTGAATCAGTTGACCCGTGGCGAGTTGCGCATGGGCCTGCCGCAGTTGGGCGGCGACACGTTGTTCGCCGGGCTGTTTGCCGAATACCGCCGCCGTTATCCGAACGTCACCATCCAGTTGCTGGAAGGCGGCAGCCGCAATATCGAGCAGGCGATCTTGAGCGGAGAGCTGGAAGTGGGCGGCAGCCTGATGCCCAGCGACCCGGCATTCGCCTGGCAGGCATTCTGCGATGAACCGCTGGATGCCCTGCTGCCGATGGACCATCCATTGGCCGATAACGCGCAGATCCGCCTGGAGGAGTTGGCTGACACGCCGTTCCTGATGTACCAGCGCAGTTTTGTGTTGAACGACCGCCTGCTCCAGGCCTGTCAGCAACTGGGCTTTACCCCGAAAGAAAGCGGGCGCAGCGGCCAGGCGGATTTCCTCGCGGCCCTGGTGGCCGCCGGCCAAGGCGTGGTGTTGCTGCCCAGCGTAGTAGCCCGGGGCCTGGTGCGGCCCGGGGTGGTGCGCCTGACGCTCAAGGCGCCGGACTACCTGCGCTGGGACATTGCCTTTATCTGGCGTGAGGGCGCCTATCTGTCGAAAGCCGCCCAGGCCTGGCTGGCGTTATTGCGCGAGTTCCCGGTCAACCGCGCAGTGCAGTGACCAACTCGGCCAGCCACGGCTCGGCGTCGGCTTCCGGGGTCACGCTTTCGCTGGCGTCCAGGCGCAGCATCGGCAGCACTTCGTGCACGCCCAACTCGGCAAACAGCTCGCGCATTTGCTCGCCGCCGCCGCAGAACGTGTCGCCATAGCTGGCGTCGCCCAGGCCGATCACCGCGCCGGGCAAGCCTCGCCAGGCGGCCGGCAGTTGGTCGCGAATGGTCGAGTACAGCGGCTGCAGGTTGTCGGGCAGTTCGCCCATGCCAGTGGTGGACGTCACGGCCAGGAAGGCTTCCGGAGCAAAGCCCTGTACGTCGGCGAGGGTTGCCCGCGGGTTGTGCCAGGCGTCGAAGCCGGCCGCGTTGAGGATGCTTGCAGCATGACGGGCGACTTCTTCAGCCGTGCCGTACACCGAGCCGGAAAGGATGGCGACTTTCATCAATCTGATCCTGTAGCTGACTAAAAGCCTGGGATATTAACAGCTGGGGCCCATGGACAGGCTGCCGGCATGTCTTAAACTGCAAACTCCAACTACAAGCCATGGACCGCTCAATGATTAACGCCAAGCTGATGCAACTGGTGATCAACGCTTCCAACGACGGCATCGTTATCGCCGAGCGCGAAGGCAAGGACAAGCCACTGATTTATGTGAACCCGGCCTTCGAGCGCATGACTGGCTACACCCTCGACGAAATCCTCTATCAGGACTGCCGCTTCCTGCAATCGGGCGATCGTGACCAGCCGGGGCTGATGGCGATTCGCGAAGCCCTGGAGAGTGGCGGCGCCTGCCGGGAAATCCTGCGCAATTACCGCAAGGACGGCACGCATTTCTGGAACGAGCTGTCGTTATCGACGGTTTATAACCCGGTCGACAAGCAGACCTACTTTGTCGGTGTGCAGAAGGATGTGACCGTTCAGGTCAAGGCCCAGCAGCGTGTCGCGCAACTGGAAGCCCAGTTGGCTGACCTCAAGGCGGAGCTTGCGACACTCAAGGCGACGAGCGGATCTAACAAAAACTAGAAAACGCGGTCTTTAAAGAGATAATGGCGTTTTAATACCTTTTTCTTGAGCAAGATCAATGCAACGCGACGCGCTTTTGACGCAGGACGAGCTGGATTTTATTCAGACCATGCACCATAACCCGCAACTCAATGTGCGGGACGCGTCGTCGAGCCTGACGGTCAATGGCGGTGCGCAGATTCGAGATCTGCTCACCCGCCTGGCCGCCCATGACCATGTCACCCTCCAGGCCCAATTCGACAACCAGCAAATGACGTTTCCGCTGCAATTGGTGGAAGACGAGTTTCATGCCGTGCATCTGCGGCTGGGTGTACCGAGTATTTTCGAAGACGGGCCGATGATCCGCCCGTGGCGCCTGGCGCTCGAAGAGCCGGTACCTCTGGAAAACATCAAGGGCCAGCCCGGTGCGCTGTGGGTGCATGAGGTGTCATTCAAGGGATTGCTGGTGGAAATTCGCGGGCGGATCAAGGCGCCAAGAACCTTTTCGCTGTGGTTCAGTCCGTCCGGGTACGAGCGCATTTCGGTGCGGGGCACGCTGGAACGGGAAACTGCCCGAGGATTGTTCGCCTACCGCCTGAGCCAGAACGATGTGGATGAGACCGAGCGCCTGCGCCAGTTTATCCTGCAGCAACATCGCCTTTTTCACCCCGAAGTCCACGCCTGAAGTCAGGTATCCAGGTTACCGCGCAGAAACTGCTGCAAGCGGCGCTGCATCAATCGCCCTTCGTTACCCAGGCAGCCGACGGATGAACCCGCCAGTTGTTCCTGCGCCAACTCCGCCGCATCGCCGGCCAGCAACAGCGGGCAATCCAGGGTCAGGGCCAGCCGCTCAAGGCGCCGAGGCAAGCCATTGGCCGGCGAGTGATTGGAGAACACCACAAGGGCTTGTGGCCTGGTTTTTTCACAGACAAGGGTCAATTCATCCATCGGCTGGCCCACAGCCAGGACCTTGACCGCCAACTCGTCACCGCTCATCAACAGGCCTGCGACCAACAACTCCAGCTCTCGGCACTCCCCCGCAATGGCCGCCAGCAATACCCGCGGCGCCGCTGAGGCACAGCCTATCTGCAGGCGTTTCCAGGTTCGGCTGCGCAGAAATCCATCAAAAAACAGCCATTCACTGGTTTGGCCAAACAACCCCTGATGTCGCAACAGTTGCTGCCAGAGGGGCATCAGGATGTCCTGGAACACCACCGCGACCGGGTAGGCAGCGAAAATCTGGCCATACAACCGGTCCAGTTGCCGGTCGTCGAAGGCACCGACGGCCATTCGCAACTGCGCCTGCCATTGGGCCCACTCATGCTCTGCACCTGCCGGCGAAGCAGCCGCCGCTTCGACTTGATGATCGTCGCGGGCGAGGATCTTGCCGACCTTGCTCACCGCCACGCCACGCTCGATCCAGTCAAGAATGCGATGAACGGTCTCGATATCGGTGCGCGAATACAGGCGGTGCCCACTTTCGGTGCGAACCGGGTGGATCAGCCCGTAACGCCGTTCCCAGGCACGCAAGGTGACAGGGTTGATGCCTGTCAATCTCGCGACTTCGCGAATCGGAAACAGCTCATCGGAATCGGCAGGGTTGCCAAGGGCCATTTCGGGACGTGGAGCAGTCATTACAGACATCAGGGCATCAATATACTGTCAGGAACTTGGATCCCATTTAACGCCCATACAGCTGTCCGATTCAAGGTCTTCGACAAGCCGACCAATGTCGCTGGTGTATTTCTGCAAAACAGGAATAATCCTTGCCTGTTTTTTCAACGTGGCTGCTTACCCCGCAGCTTCGTTCGTGCGCCGCCTACCCGGCCCAGTGCACCTGATCCTTATGGAGATACACAATGTCTACCTCCCCCGTCACCCTGATGGTTGCGCGCCGCGTGGCCAAGGGTCGCTATGAAGAGTTGATGGCCTGGCTGCGCGAAGGCGAGCAATTGGCCACGGACTTCCCCGGTTACCTGGGTTCAGGCGTGCTTGCACCGCCGCCCAACGATGACGAGTTCCAGATTATTTTCCGCTTCGCCGACGAAAAAACCCTGCATGCGTGGGAGTTTTCCGCCTCCCGTGGCGCATGGCTCGGGCGTGGCAGTGAGCTGTTTGCTGCGCCGTCGGAGCATCGCGTACGCGGTATCGACGGCTGGTTTGGCGCCGCCGCCGCACGTCCGCCGCGCTGGAAGCAGGCCGTGGCCATCTGGCTGGCATTTTTCCCGGTGTCGCTGCTGTTCAACTTCGGCCTTGAGCCGCTGCTCAGCGAGTTGGGGTTGTTGAGCCGTGTGCTGGTCAGCACCCTCGCGCTCACGCCATTGATGGTTTACTTCTTTATCCCGTTGTCGACCCACCTGCTGGCCGGCTGGCTGCATCCGGCGCCAGCCCGGGTAAAGGCCACCGAAGCCGCTGCTTGAGTACAAGGGAGGCCGCTCGCTGGTATAGTTTTAGCCTGCCAGCGATTCGAGCCTCTCATGTCTTCAACACCCGCCCCGATCCTGATCACCGGTGCCGGCCAGCGCGTCGGCCTGCATTGCGCCCAGCGCCTGCTGGACGAAGGGCAGCCAGTGATTTTCAGCTACCGCAGCGAACGTCCCGGCGTGCAAGCCTTGCGCGAACGCGGTGCGATCGGTGTGTTTGCCGACTTCTCCAACGAGACCGGTATTCTCGCCTTCATCGACGAACTGAAGACGCACACCCAAAGCCTGCGGGCGATCATTCATAATGCCTCGGCCTGGGAAGCGGAAGCGCCCGGCGACGAGAGCCGCGCCTTTACCGACATGTTCAGCGTGCACATGCTTGCGCCGTACCTGATCAACCTGCATTGTGCTTACCTGCTGCAACGCTCCACGCCTGCGGATATCGTGCACATCAGCGATGACGTGACCCGCAAGGGCAGCCGCCAGCACATTGCCTACTGCGCCACCAAGGCCGGGCTCGACAGCCTGACCTTGTCGTTTGCCGCGCAGCTTGCACCGGATATCAAGGTGAACGGCATTGCCCCGGCAATGGTGATGTTCAACGAGGGCGACGACGCGGCCTACCGCGCCAAGGTCCTGGCCAAGGCGGCACTGGGCATCGAGCCCGGCCCCGAGGTGATTTACCAGAGCGTGCGCTACCTGCTGGATAACCCGTATGTCACCGGTACCACCCTGACCGTCAACGGCGGGCGGCATATCAAGTAAGCCGTTTGCGAGGATGTTGTATGACTTTGTCCCTGCCCCACCACTACCGCGAGATCCTCAAGGGCCTGGGTGAAGACCCCGAGCGCGAGGGTTTGCTCGACACGCCAAAGCGTGCCGCCAAGGCCATGCAGTACCTGTGTCACGGCTACGAGCAGAACCTGGAAGAAATCGTCAACGGTGCGCTGTTTTCCTCCGACAACGACGAGATGGTGATCCTCAAGGACATCGAGCTGTATTCGCTGTGCGAGCATCATCTGCTGCCCTTTATCGGCAAGGCCCATGTGGCCTATATTCCGACCGGCAAGGTGCTCGGCCTGTCGAAGCTGGCGCGTATCGTCGACATGTTCGCCCGTCGCCTGCAGATCCAGGAAAACCTCACGCGGGAAATTGCCGACGCCATCCAGACGGTGACCCAGGCCGCCGGCGTGGCGGTGGTGATCGAAGCCAGGCACATGTGCATGATGATGCGCGGTGTCGAAAAACAGAATTCAACCATGAACACCTCGGTGATGCTCGGCGCCTTCCGCGAGTCGAACACCACGCGCATGGAGTTCCTGCAACTGATTGGACGGAGCAAGTAGCAATGCCACAACTTCAGCCAGGCATGGCGCGCATCCGGGTCAAGGACCTGTGCCTGCGCACGTTTATCGGGATCAACGAGGATGAAATCCTCAACAAGCAGGATGTGTTGATCAACCTGACCATCCTGTATGCCGCCCAGGAAGCCGTGCGCGACAACGACATCGACCACGCGCTGAACTACCGCACCATCACCAAGGCGATCATCGCCCATGTGGAAGGCAACCGCTTTGCCCTGCTGGAGCGCCTGACCCAGGAGATCCTCGACCTGGTGATGAGCAATACATCGGTGCTGTACGCCGAAGTCGAAGTCGACAAACCCCATGCGTTGCGTTTTGCCGAATCGGTGTCGATCACCCTGGCGGCCAGTCGCTAACCCTTACCTTTGCAGTGAGCATCATGAACGATCAACAACGCCTCGAACTCGAAGCCGCCGCCTTCCGCCGGCTGGTGGCCCACCTGGACAGCCGCAAGGATGTGCAGAACATCGACCTGATGAACCTCTCGGGCTTCTGCCGCAACTGCTTGTCCAAGTGGTACAAGGCCGAGGCCGACGAGCGCCAGATCGAGCTGAGCCTCGATGACGCCCGTGAAGTGGTGTACGGCATGCCGTACGCCGAGTGGAAAGCCCAATATCAGCAAGAAGCCAGTGCCGAACAGCAAGCGGCATTCGCCAAAGGAAAAACTCATGACTGACCTGAACACTCTGCGCGCCAGCCTCAACAGTGGCGAACATGTTTTTGCCGATACCCTGGCCTTTGTGGCTGCGGGTTACGACTACCAGCCACAAGCGTTCACCAATGGCAGCGTGGAAAACGCCGCCGGGCAGAACGAAGGTTCGTGCAAGACCCTGGGCCTGGCGCTGCTGGAAGGCTTGAGCGACCAGGAAGCGCTGTTGGCGTTTGGCGAGCATTACCGTTCGGTGCTGGCCACGCCTGAAGGCAGTGACCATGGCAACATTCGTGCGCTGATCGAGCATGGGTTGGCGGGTGTGAAGTTTGCCGCACAGCCACTGACCCGCAAATCCTGAGTCAGACATAGATCAAAATGTGGGAGCGGGCTTGCTCGCGAAAGCAGAGTGTCAGTCAATACATCGGGTGACT
>NZ_JBSVWQ010000209.1:0-9833 GCF_054071215.1 Pseudomonas sp. SDO5522_S412
TACATCTGCTGCTGATATACCGCTATCGCCGGCAAGCCAGCTCCTACATAAAAGCCCCTCATCGGTAACGCCCATGCCCGACCTCGAACCTGCCCAGCCCCACCCGAGTCTGTGGCAGTTGTTTTACAACTTCGCCATGGTCGGCCTGTTTGGCTTCGGCGGCGTGATGCCCTGGGCGCGGCAGATGATGGTCGACCGCCGGCAGTGGGTCAGCGAACAAGGCTTCAACGAGTTGCTGACCACCGGCCAATTCTTCCCCGGGCCGAATATCGCCAACGTCGGCATCATCTACGGTCGGCGCCTGCACGGTTTGCCGGGTGCGGTTGTGACCGTGGTCGGCTTGTATCTGTTCCCCTCGCTGATCACCGTGCTGGCCGGCTTCGCCTATGCCAAATGGTGGAGCCATGACGTGGTGCAGCAGATCTTCGGCGCGGTGATGCCGATCGCCACCGGGCTGATGCTCGGCACCACCTTGCGCCTGCTCAAGGCCATGCCCAGGACCCTGGCGAATTACAGCGCGTTCGTCCTGACCTTCGTGTTGATGGCGGTGCTGGTGCTGCCGTTGTGGATGGTCTTGCTGATCTGCATTCCCAGCTCGTTGGCCTTGAGCTTCATGGGCAAGCAGAAGGTGGCCGGCTGATGCAGAGCGTGCTGTTTCACCTGATGATCCAATGCGCGCTGTGGTCGCTGATGGCGATTGGCGGCAACACCGTGGCCCTGAGCGATATCCATCGCTACACCGTCACCGACATGAACTGGATCACCGACGCCCAGTTCGTCGCCTTCTTCGCCTTGTCCCAGGCCTTGCCGGGGCCCAATGGCATGTTCCTGGTATTTATCGGCCAGCAAGCCGCCGGGCTGCCCGGCGCTCTGGTGGCCCTGACCGCCAAGCTGGTGCCCTGCTCGGTACTCACCTACCTCGGCGCCGGCTGGCTGGAAAAACACAGCAAAACCCCGTGGGTGCAGCGGGTCAAAGGCAGCCTGCTGCCGATCTCCATCGGGCTGATCCTGGCCGCCAGCTACATCCTGATGAACAGCCTGGAAAACAACGCCACCAGCCTGGTACTGACCCTGGCCAGCGCTGCCGTGGTGTATTACACAAGGCTCAACGCGATCTGGCTGATCATCCTCGGCGTGGTGTTGGGCCTGTGCAGCGCATGGCTGGGAGTGAACTGGTTTTAGGGGCACAATCGACGGCATTCGAACAAGAGTCACGCCCATGCTGATCGACGAAGAGTTCACCCTCAAGAAGCTGGAAATCTTCCTGGCGTTCATGCGCACCGGCAACCTGGCGCGGGCGGCGGCTGAATTGCAGACCAGCAACGTCAGCGTGCACCGGGCGATCCACTCCCTGGAAAACGCCCTGCGCTGCCCGCTGTTCAAGCACGAAGGGCGCAACCTCACGCCGCTGGAAAGCGCCTATGTGCTGGAAGAGCGTGCGCAGAAGCTGGTGCAGGATGTGGTCGACAGCGTGCGGGTGACCCGCGAGGCCGCCGGCTTTTCCGCCGAGCGCTTCAAGCTGGGCTCGCTGTATTCGCTGACGGTGAAGACCGTGCCGCAGTTGATCATGGGGCTGAAGATTCGCCGCAGCGAGCTGAATATCGACCTGATCCTCGGCTCCAATTTCGACCTGCTGTACAAGCTGAAGAACATGGAAGTCGACGCGATCCTGATCTCCCTCGACGAGCACGCCAACGATCCGGACTGCGAGCAGATCGCGCTGTTTTCCGACGACATCTTCCTCGCCACCCCGGCCGATTCACCCTTCGACCGCGAGCAGGAAATCGACCTGGCGGACGTGCGCGACGCCACCTTCATCACCCTCACCCAAGGCTTCGCCACCCACCAGGATGGCAACCGCGTATTCAAGCAGGCGGGGTTCGAGCCGAAGGTGGCGATGCAGGTCAACGACATCTTCACCCTGCTGAGCATGGTCAGTTCGGGCGTGGGTTATGCGCTGCTGCCGGGACGGATTGCGGCGGTGTACGAGAACCGAGTGAAGCTGATTCCCCTGCAACCGCGCTACCGTTTGCAGCAGCACATTGGCGTGGTGTTTCTGAAAGCCAAGGAGCGCGACCCGAACCTGCTCGCGCTGTTGGCGGAGTGCCGGATGTATGCGAACCGCCAAACCTGACAATGATCCCCTGTGGCGAGGGAGCTTGCTCCCGCTCGGCTGCGCAGCAGTCGTAAAATCAGCGCCCGCGTTGTTTCAGGAAGAATGCATTGGGACCGCTTCGCGCTCCAGCGGGAGCAAGCTCCCTCGCCACAAAAGCGGTCGACACCTCTCGGGTCAGCCGACGATCCCGCGCACGATGAAGTACAGCACCGACGGCCCCAGCAAACACCCAAGCCCGGTGTGAAAGGTGGCGGTCAGTGCGCCATACGGCACCAGCCGCCGGTCCGTCGCCGCCAGGCCTGCCGTCACGCCGCTCACCGTACCGGCCAAACCACCGAACACCATCGCCGAGCGCGGGTTATCCAGGCCCATCCAGCGTGCCGCCATGGGCGTGCCCACCATCACCAGGATCGCCTTGATCAACCCAGTCGCAATGGACAGCGCCACCACATCCGAGCTTGCACCCAACGCCGCCCCGGTCACCGGCCCGACGATGTACGTCACCGCGCCCGCGCCGATGGTGGTCATGCTGATCGCATCGCGATAACCAAACGCCCAGGCGATACTCGCGCCCACAATAAACGGCAGCACCGTGCCCAGCAGCAAGGCAATCGCACCAATCAAGCCGGCCTTGCGCGCCTCGGTGGCCTGTACTTCAAACGCCGTGGCCACGATGGCAAAGTCCCGCAGCATGGCGCCGCCCATCAAGCCGATCCCGGAAAACAGCGCCACGTCCGCCAGGCCTTTCTGCCCGCCGGTCAAGGTGCCGCCCACCCAGGCCAGCACCAGCCCGATCACAATCGCGATGGCTGAGCCGTGGATGCGCCCGAAGGTCAGGCGCTTGGACAGCACCACCGAAATCCACATCACCACGCCAACAAATGCAAAGGCGGTGACCAAGCCGTTATTTGCCAGGCCTTTCTCGATGAGTTCCCACATATCAGCGACCTCCCGCGACAGGTGCAACCGCGATCAGCGGCTCTTCATCGGGCAACGGTTCGCCTTTGTGCGTACGGCTGATCAAGGCAATCGTGCAACCGCACACCACCACCGAACCAATCGCCGCCAGCACCGCCACCGGGCCGCCGTGCAGCGCGGTCACCACGTTCTGTTGCGCCGCCATCGCCACCACCACCGGGATGTACATGGCACCCCAGAAGCCGACACCCATCTCGCATTCCTTGGTCATGCCGCCGTGTTTGTGCATCCACAACCGTGCGCAGATCAGCAGGATCATCGCGATCCCCACCCCGCCCACGTTGGATTTGACTCCCAGCAACACGCCGAGCATGTCGCCCAGAATCACGCCGGCCAACATGCAGATCGCCAGCAACGCCACACCGTAAATAATCATGATGGTTGTCCTCAAAGTGCTTCATCGAAATTGTTGTTTTTGTGCTTCGAAAGCCTTGGGCGGCAATGCCGATCCGATAAAGATGAATACCGTACCTGTGGCGAGGGAGCTTGCTCCCGTTGGGCTGCGTAGCGGCCCTGAAATCCTCGGAGCGCTGCACACTCCAACGGGAGCAAGCTCCCTCGCCACAGGTCATTGGTGACCCGCTCTATCTCTTGACCGACCAGCATCAGCCTTGGTGGAGCTCTATCGGTGATGGTTTCCCTCCTCTCGCAGCAAGGCCTGCAAGGTGTCCAGGCGGGCGCCTTCGAAGGCGATGACGGTGCCTTGCTCGAACACCCGGCGCGCAAGGCCTGTAAGCACGGCACCGGGAGGCAGTTCGATATGCAGGCGCACACCGCGCTCGAAGGCGCTTTGCACGGTGCCGCGCCAGTCGACGATGCGGCACATGTTGAAGGCGAGGTCGTCGCGCAGGTGTTCGGTGTTGTGGATCGGCCGGGCGCGGGTGCTGCTCAGGTAAGTGATGCTCGGCGGTTTCAGTGTCACTTGGGCGAATGCTTCGGCCAGGGCCTCGGCGGGTTTTTCCAGCAGTACGCAATGAGACGGCACGCTGACGGCCAGGCGTTTGGCGACGCCGTTGCCGCGCACCAGATTGGCGACCGCCTTCATGGCCTCATCGCTGCCGGCGATGACCGTCTGGTTGTCGGCATTGATATTGGCCAGGTAAACCGGGGTTTGCGGGCTGTGGACCTGAGCAAGCAAGGCTTCGACGGTGGACAGGTCCGGGCCGATAAGGGCGGTCATGCCGTAGCCGTGGGGATACGCGTGTTGCATCAATTCGCCGCGCAGGCTGACGAGTTTCAACGCGTCGGCAAAGTCCAGCGAGCCGGCGATCACGGCGGCCGGATAGGCCCCAATGGACAGGCCGGCGACGTAATCGGGGGTGTGTTCCAGCAAACGCGCACTGGCCACACCGGCAATCAACAGGCAGAGCTGCACGGCACGGGTCGAGGCCAGCGCTTCGGCAGAATCCAGGGTAAGTACATCCTCATTGAGGGCAGCACTGGCTTCGTCCAGCACCGCACGCGGCAGTTGCTGGAGCATGCCGGGACGCTGGGCGCCCTGCCCCGGGAATGCCAGGAGGCTACTCATGCCACGGCCTGCCAAGGATCGAGCACCAACTGCGCGCCGCTGGCGTTCTTCAGCAGCACGCGACGCGAACCACCGGCCCATTCACGCAACGCGACCGCGCCAAAAGGCGTTTGCAGTTGCAGGTCCACGGCGCACACCGCCGTATCCAGTATCGCCAGCAGGTCCTCTGCATCGCTGCGTTCAAGCCGCTCGGGCGTGCGCAGAATCAAATCCAGATCGCTCTTGGCATGCAGCGCTTCGACGCCGCTGGCCAACTCGAAACCCGCACTGCCGGTGACGCCCCAACTCTCTCCCGCCAGCACCGGTCGCAACTGAGCGAGGGCCTGCAACGCCGGCAAATCCCTTGGCGAGATCACACCGCGCAGGTCTTCCGGCACCACGCGCCGCTGCACGGCCGCCATCGGCATCACGGCGGCGAAGCGCTGCTCGCGCAAGCGCCCGCGTACCCCCACCGCTACCTGGCCCGGCGGCGCAATCGCCCGGCGCACCACCACCGGATGCCCAGCGGCCAATGCTTCCAGCACCCAGGCCGGCGCATCAGCGGGCGCATGCGCCGGGGTCATGCCCCAGAGCAAGTCGTGAGCGTTCACCATTGCTCCCGCAGCAGTTGGCGCACGTGGCTGGAGGCAGCGCGGTTAGTGGCGCCCAGGCGACCGCTCAGGTCCCGACCGCCGGCCTGCACATCCTTGATCGCCTGCACCAGGCAATCGCTGACCCGCGCCACATCTTCGGTGGTGGGCTGCTCGATCTGGCTGACCGACAAGGTCTCCCAGAGCAAGCCGAGGCTGGCATAGCTGTCGATGTCATAGGCCATCGGCGGCACGCTGGCAGCCAGGGTTTCCAGCTCTTCAACACTGCGCAGGGTTACCCGCGCCGCCGAAGCCTTGCCCATGGCATGCACCATCACGCCGGGGTCGCGCAGGGCAATCAGGCGGTTGGCCTGGTAACCATGGGCGAGGAAGGCGCCGGACATCGCCTTGCCCACCAGCAGCGCGATCACCGGGTGACCGGCCAGGCGGGCACGGGCGTAGCTGTCGGCAGCGGCGGCCAATGCCTGGTGAATGCCCAACGCCTCTTCGCGACGACCGTAGGCCTGGCTCGGCACATCCACGATGGCAATCAGCGGACGCTTGTCGCCGGTGTTGATCGCCTCATCAACCGCCTTGGCCAAGCCCCAGCCTTCCAGCAAACCGACTTCACCGTTGCGAGCGCGAGGGAAGCGGTTTTGCGGGTCGGTGACCACCGCGATAAAGCGCACTGGCTGATCACCGAGCACACCGTCGGCAACTTTCAGCGAGTTCGGCAAACCGCTCACTGGCGCTGCGTCGCCGCTCAATGCGTTGAACCACTGCAAACCTCTCATGAGTGTTCTCCCTGATACAGATCGCGAACCGTCGCCGGGTCGATTTGCGGTTCGGCGTTGAGTGCGGCCAGGCGTTCCAGATAGTGATCAACCTGACGGCTGCGCTGGTTTTCCGGCAAGCCTTGTTGCAGCAGCTCAGTGATCTGCTGCTGAATCTGCACCACGTCGTCGGCCACATACCGGTCGGCCAAGCCGCTGTTAAAGCGTTGCTCACCGCCGGTCAGGCTCCAGATGAAGGGCCGGTCACGGGAGTCGTATTCTTCAAGGCCGGCTTCCTGCTCGATCACCTGCGGGCCGTTCAGGCCAAGGCGCGCCTCACGGGTCACCAGCAGATAACTGCACAAGCCTGCAGCGATGGACATGCCGCCAAAGCAACCGACGCTGCCCGCCACCACGCCGATCACCGGCTGGTACTGGCGCAGGTCGACAATCGCCGCATGGATATCGGCGATGGCAGCCAAGCCCAGGTTGGCTTCCTGCAAGCGCACGCCGCCGGTTTCCAGCAGCAGGATCGCGCGAGTAGGGATACCGTTGCGGTTGTCTTCAGCAGCCAACTCCAGTGCACCGGCCATCTTTGCGCCGCCGACTTCACCGAGACTGCCGCCCTGGAAATTGCCTTCGATGGCCGCGATGACCACCGGCAAGCCGGCGATGCTGCCCTTGGCGATCACCACGCCGTCATCTGCCTGCGGCACCACGCCCTGGCGACTCAGCCATGGCGACATGACGCGCTGGAACGGATCGATCAATTCGCGATAGCTGCCCGCATCGAGCAAGGCCTTGGCCCGCTGCCGGGCGCCGAGTTCGACGAAGCTGTGTTTGTTGAGCAAGTCAGTCATGACCGATCTCCTCGAAGCCCTGCTCCAGGCGCAAGCGCACCACGCCGGGTGTGGCGCCAAAGTCGTGGATATCGATGTTCAATGCAGGGGGCGTCTGCTCCTGGAAGATCCGTTCAAACAGGTGCTGCCAACGTAGCTGCGCACCATTGACCGAGGTTTGCACCTGAATCGTCAGGGTGCCGGCGGTGCCCGGTTCCAGCAGCACTTCGAGGTCGCCGGAGCCGACGCAACCTACCAGCGCGCGGCCCTTTGCGGGCTGCCCGGCGGGGAATTCAAAGGATAAGGTTTCCATCACAGCGCTCCGTCGAGGCGGTCGATAAACAGGCAGGCGGCCAACAGGTCGGCGGCGCCACCGGGGGAGGCATTCAGCGCCAGCAGTTGCTGGTCCAGCTCATGCAGTTGGCGGCGGCCGGCGAGGCTTGCGCTGCCGCCGGCGTCCAGTACGGCTTGGGCGCCCTGCTGCATGGCCTGCAAGCCTTCAGGACCGGCGCGGTAGAGCACGCAGGTGTCGGCCAGGTCGGTCATGATCGCCAGCAAGGCGTCGAGGCGCGCGTTCTGTTCGCCGTGTTGCTGCAGGCGGCTTTTCTTCAGTTGGGGCAGGCCGCGTTGCAGCACCGACGGGAAGCCCAGTTGCGCCTCTTCGCGAGCACCGCGTGCGCCGTAGCGTTGTGCGACCTGGGCGCCGTGGCTCAGCGGTTGCGGTGCGTAACGGTCGTTGAGCAAGGCCAGGCGGGCGGCGCGCAACGTCACCGCGCTGGCAGTGCAGGATTCCGGTTGCAGTGCGGCGGCGGCGACTAACAGGCCGAGCGCCCAGATCGCGCCGCGATGGGTATTTACGCCGCTGGTGGTGACGAGCATCGCCTGTTCACCTTCGCGACCGATGCGCCCGAGGGCTTCACGCAGGGGCAAACCGACTTCGCCAAATTCGACAGCGGCCTCGGCCATTTCCTTGAACGCCGGCCACAGCGACAGCGCCGAGGCGTGCATCAAGCCGAGGTGCAAATCGGTATGGGCGCCGTTGCCGCGACGGTCTACCAGGGCGGGTTTCGGCGACAGGTCTGCCTCATCGATCAACGCGTCGACGGCCATGTCGGCCAGGCGTTCGGCCAGCGTCAGGTCGTGCAGTTTGAGTGCGTGCATTTACCAGCTCCTGAACTTGGCGGGCGGGTTGTACAAGCCACCGGACCACTCCACCAGATCGGCCACGCTCTTGGCGGCCAGCAGCTCGCGGGTGGCATCGGTGCGGCGGATGCCGAGGTCTTCGGGCAGCGCAATCAAGCCCTCGCGACGCATGCGTGCGGTGTCCTTGGGGTTGTGGCGCAAGCCGATGGCGGTCACCCCGGCCACGGCGGCGATCATCGCCTGGCGCTCTTCCAGGGAACGGGCCTTGTACAGGTAGGCGATGCCTTCTTCGGTGAGCAGGTGCGTGACGTCATCGCCGTAGATCATGATCGGCGCCAGGGGCATGCCGCTTTTGCGGGCGACTTCCACCGCGTCGAGGGTTTCGACAAAGGTGGGTTTACCGCCTTCCTGGAACGTCTCGACCATCTGCACCACGAGCTTTTTGCCGCGTTCGAGCAAGGCTTCCGGGGCGTCGTCGTGGCGCATGTCGAGCCAGGCGGGTGTGCCATGGCGGCGACCGCGCGGGTCGTGGCCCATGTTCGGCGCACCACCAAAACCGGCGAGGCGGCCACGGGTAACGGTGGAGGAATGACCGTCGCCATCGACCTGCAAGGTGGCGCCGATAAACAGGTCCACCGCGTACTGGCCGGCCAGCTGGCAGAACATTCGGTTGGAGCGCAGCGAGCCGTCGCGACCCGTGAAGAACACATCCGGCCGGGCGGCGATGTAGTTTTCCATGCCCAGCTCGGTGCCGAAGCAATGCACGCTTTCGACCCAGCCGCTTTCGATAGCCGGGATCAGGGTTGGGTGCGGGTTGAGGGTCCAGTTGCGACAGATCTTGCCCTTCAGGCCCAGGGATTCACCGTAGGTCGGCAGGATCAATTCGATGGCGGCAGTGTTGAAGCCGATGCCGTGGTTCAGCGATTGAACGTTGTGTTTTTCGTAGATGCCGCGGATCGCCATCATCGCCATCAACACATGCACGGGCTTGATGTGGCGTGGGTCGCGGGTGAACAGCGGTTCGATGTAGAAGGGCTTGTCAGCGACCACCACGAAATCGACCCAGCTTGCCGGGATATCAACGCGAGGCAGGTCGGTGACGTCATCCACCAATTGGTTGACCTGGACGATGACGATGCCATCGCTGAAGGCGGCCGGCTCGATCAGCGCAGGTGTGTCTTCGGTGCTCGGCCCGGTGTAGATATTGCCGGCGCGGTCGGCCATGAAGCCGGCCGACAGGACCACGTTGGGAATCAGGTCCACCACCAGCCGTGCGTAGAGTTCAATGTAGGTGTGGATCGCGCCGATTTCCAACAGGCCGTCTTCCAGCAACTGGCTGATGCGCAGGGACTGGGTGCCGGCAAAGGAGAAATCCAGCTTGCGGGCGATGCCCTTTTCAAACAGGTCCAGGTGCTCGGAGCGGCCGACGCTGGGCATGATCATGTGCAGGTCGTGGAGCTTGGCGGGGTCGGCCTTGGCCAGGGAGCGCGAGAGGAAATCGGCCTGCTTCTGGTTGTTGCCTTCCAGCACCACACGGTCGCCGGGGAGGATCAGGGCTTCCAGGGCTTCGACAATGCGCTCGCTGGGGAGCACGGCGCCATCGGCGAAGGATCGCACCAATGCGAGGCGGCGCTGCTTCTCATCGCGCCGCCGCGTCCAGCGCGAGTCGGGGGAAGTTGTTGTTGTCATGGTCGCTCCACGGGATTTGCTGTCGTGGGCTGTACCTTAGGAGGGTATTGGGGGGGCATCAATCAAGCTGGGCGGTGAACCGTTACGATTGGAGTAATGGTTAATTAGCAAATGCTGAGGCTCGGGCTCAACACAGTTCAAATGTGGGAGCGGGCTTGCTCGCGAATGCGGTGGGTCAGTTGATAAATCGGGTACTGA
>NZ_JBSVWQ010000210.1:0-9788 GCF_054071215.1 Pseudomonas sp. SDO5522_S412
TCAGTGAATGCATCCGGCGACTGATACAGCGCTTTCGCGAGCAAGCCCGCTCCCACATTTTGGTTCAGTGGCGGTAGGTGGAGCCGGTGTGTTGTTCAGGTAAGTGCGCGGAGTGGTGGAAGACTTTCTCCCGCAACGTCCCGGTCTCATACGCGGTCTTGTACGAGCCCCGGCGCTGCAGCTCCGGCACCACCAGTTCGATAAAGTCGACGTAGCTTTCCGGGGTGACGATGCGCGTCAGGTTGAAGCCATCCAGGCCGGTTTCGCTGATCCATGATTCAAGTTCATCCGCCACCTGTGCCGGCGAACCCACCAGGGTGATGTAGCGCCCGCCAAGAGCGTGTTGCTCAAGCAACTTGCGCCGGGTCCAGTCATTGTTCTGCAGGTTCTTGGTCGCGGACTGGATGGCGTTGCTCTTCACGTACTGGATCGGTTCGTCGATTTCGTACTGTGAAAAATCAATCGCCGTGGATGCCGAGAAATGCGCCACGCCGGCTTCCGCACTGGCGTAGCTCAGGTACTCGGCGTGCTTGGCCCACGCAGCTTCTTCGGTGGCGCCGACAATCACGTTCAGGCCCATGAACACCTTGATATCGTCCGGGTTGCGCCCGGCTTCCACGGCGCTGGCGCGCACCTTGTCCACCTGGATCTTGGTCGAGGCCTTGTTCTGCCCGCTGATGAACACGCACTCGGCGTGGCGCCCGGCAAACAGCAGCCCACGGTCGGAGCTGCCCGCCTGGAACAGCACCGGCGTGCGTTGCGGCGACGGCTCGCACAGGTGATAACCCTCCACCTGATAGAACTCGCCCTTGTGCTCGACCTTGTGCACCTTCTCCGGCTGGGCATACACCCGCGCCTGCGGATCGTTGATCACCGCGTCGTTTTCCCAGCTGCCTTCCCAGAGTTTGTAGAGCACCTCCAGGTATTCGTCGGCCTGGTCGTAGCGCCGGTCGTGCTCGACCTGCTCGGTGAGGCCCATGGCCTTGGCGGCGCTGTCGAGGTAGCCGGTGACGATGTTCCAGCCCACCCGGCCACGGCTCAGGTGGTCGAGGGTCGACATGCGCCGGGCGAACAGATACGGCGGTTCGTAGGTGAGGTTGGCGGTCAGGCCGAAGCCAAGGTTTTTGGTCACAGCCGCCATGGCCGAGACCAGCAGCAACGGGTCGTTGACCGGCAGCTGGATCGCTTCCTTGAGCGGCACGTCCACGGAGTTCTGGTAGACGTCATACACGCCGACGATGTCGGCGATGAACAGCCCGTCGAACAGTCCGCGTTCCAGCAATTGCGCCAGTTCGGTCCAGTACTCGATGGTTTTGTACTGGGTCGAGTTGTCCCGTGGATGGGTCCACAGGCCGTGGTTGATGTGCCCGATGCAGTTCATGTTGAAGGCATTGAGCAGGATCTTTTTCTTCGCCATCAGATAGTCCCCCGCAGTGGCGGGTTTTCATCGTTGAGGTAGTAATTGCCCACAGCAAAGTACTTCCAGCGCACCGGGTCGTGCAGGGTGTGTACCCGGGCGTTGCGCCAGTGGCGGTCCAGGCCGTGTTCGGCGAGGGTCGCCTGGCTTCCGGCAAGTTCGAACAGGGTACTGCCGGCCGCCAGGGAAATCTCGGTGCTGAGGGCGCGCACTTCGGCGACCGCGATGGATGCGGCCGCGACGGTGTCGGCATTGCTGTCGGCCTGGGCGCGGTCGAGGAATTCGCCTGAGCGTTCCAGCAGGGCTTCGGTGGCGTGCAGGCGGATGCTCAAGTGGCCGAAGCTTTTCAGGGTCAGCGGATCTTCGGTGGCCTTGTCGCTGGTGGCGTCGATCCACGGCCGGGTCTTGGTGCGCACGAAGTGCAGGGCATCTTCATAGGCTGCGCGGGCAATGCCGGTGTCGATGGCGGCGTGAAGGATCTGCGCCAGCGGGCCGACAGTGGTCGGGCGCTCGAAGGCACTCTGGAACGGGATCACGTCCTGGGCCGCGACCCACACGTTATCGAACACCACCGAACCGCTGCCAGTGGTGCGCTGGCCGAAGCCGCTCCAGTCGTCGATCACACTCAGGCCCTCGCTGTCACGGGTGACAAAGGCCAGTTGCTGCACACCGTTTTCGTCCACCACGGACGTGGGAATACGTTGGGCGTAGATCGCGCCGGTCGAGTAGAACTTGTGGCCGGTGATACGGAAACCGTCACCGTCGCGGGTGATCTTGGTGATGCGGTCGTGGGCGGTCTTGGTGCCCAGTTCTGCCAGCGCATTGCCGAAGCGCTGGCCGGCGAGCACTTCGGCGTACAGGCGTTTTTGCTGCGCCGGGCTGCCGTTCACCCGCAGCACTTCGAGGGCATAAAAATGGTTTTGCGGGATCTGCCCCAGGGACGCATCCGCCTGGGCAATCAGTGCCGTGACCTTGGCCAGGGTGACGTTGGAAACGCCGGCACCGCCGAACTCCTTGGGTACGCTGATGCCCCACAGGCCGGAGCGGGAAAACACGTCCAGCTCAGGCAAGGGCAGGCGGCGTTCACGGTCACGCAAGGCGCTGTCGCGGCGGAAGTCTTCGGCCAGGTCGCTGGCGACAATGAGGGCTTGTTCATCGCTGGTAATAACCGCGACGTGATGAGAAAGGGTCATAGGTTTCTCCAGAGGTCTGGTCGTTAAATCCAGGAATGCCGGGCAGGCAAAGTGCCGTTGAGGTGGTAAGCGCCCACCGCGTGGTACTTCCAGCGCACCGGGTCGTGCAGGGTGTGCACCCGGGCGTTGCGCCAGTGGCGGTCGAGGTTGAATTCGGCGAGGGTCGCGCGGCTGCCGGCCAGCTCGAACAGCTTTTCGCTGGCGAGCAGGGAAATCTCGGTGGTCAGCACCTTGGCTTCGGCTACGGCAATCGAGGCGCGTGCGGCGGACTGCGCGGTGATCGGCGCGGCGCTGACTTGGTCCAGTACCTGGCCGGCCTTGCGCAGCAGGGCTTCAGCGGCGTGCAGTTCGATCTTCAGCTTGCCGATATCGGCGATCACATACAGGTCATCGCTGGCCCGTTCGACCTTGGCGTCGATCCATGGCCGCGAGCGTTCGCGTACAAAGCTGATGGTGTCGTCGATCGCGCCACGGGCGATGCCGGCGTCGATGGCCGCCTGGATCAATTGCGAGACTGCACCCTGGATGCCCGGTGTTTCGCCGAGTCGCCAGGTTTCCACCACCAGTTCGGCGTCCACCGCCACTTGATCCAGCAGCACTGTGCCGCTGGCGGTGGTGCGTTGGCCAAAGCCTGACCAGTCATCGACGATACGCAGGCCTTCGGTGCCACGGCGCACGAACGCCATGACGACTTTGCCGTCATCGTTCAAGGCCTTGACCGCCACCCAATGGGCGAACAGCGCGCCAGTGGAGTAGAACTTCTGGCCACTGACGACGTAGCCGTCACCTTCGGCGGTGATGCGTGACTTGAGGTCCAGGGTGTTTTTGGTACCGCGTTCCGGGCCGCCGTTGCCGATGCGCCAGCCGTCCAGCACGCTCTGGAACAGCTGCTTTTTCTGGCGCTCGCTGGCCGCACCTTGCAGCACGTGCAGGATGCCGAAATGGTTCTGCGGGATTTGCCCCAGCGCCGGGTCGGCCGCGCTGATGATCGCGAACACCTCGGCCAGGGTCACGAAGGACACCTGCGGGCCGCCGTACTCACGGGGAATGGAAATACTGCCCAGGCCGCTGCGGGTGAAGTGTTCGATTTCAGCCCAGGGCAGTTTGCGTTGCTGATCGCGCCTGGCCGCTTGCAGGCGCGCGGCCTGTGCCAGCTCGTGGGCGGCGCTCAGGGCCTCGGCGTCGTTGCGCAGCACTTTGGCGGGCAACAACAGCGGGGCGACGTCCAGATCACTCTGGGGGGGTGTTTGTGCCAAGTTAGACATCAGCGCCGCTCCTTGGCTGCACGCAATGCCCTGGCGTTACGCACCGGGGTAATTTTGACCATACCTACCTCACATCCGTTGAAAAGATAAAAAAATCAGGAATGTCCGGTGGTCCGGTGCATATACCCTAAGCGTGTTAAATTTTTTAATAAACTAACTTTTAGGAATATGCATAGAAGGTCTGTCACCCCGGTTCACAGGGCGAGCCGGGGCGACGGGGTTGGTAGGCCAGCGGGGCCCTGGCGGGGCTGGTCGGGGCCTGGGGAGCGAGCGCGGCGATGCGCAGGATGCGGGCTGGCGCCCAGCTTGAATTGTTGCCGACCCGGTCGAGAATGCAGTAGGTCACTTCGAGGCGATGGTCGTCCCCGGCCTCGACAATGATGGCCGACGGCACCCACACCTGCACCGCCTTGCCCACATCGCCAGCCTGGATGCTCGGCAGGTCCAGGCGCACGTCACCCCAGCGCAGGGTGATTTCGTCATCGGTCGCCATGTTCAGGTACGGCTCGATGGTCAGGGGCACGCCACGGCGGATCTGGCTGCTGTTGACGCCATGGCGACGGATGGTCTCGGGCAGGCTGACGGCGGCCAGGTTCTGGTTTTCATCAAGGCTCAGTGCCGAGGGCATGCCGCCGGGGTAGTCGGTCTTGACCTGCACCCGGGTGATGGCCGAACGCGCCGGGCCGTGGCCGACCTGCATGACCCGGTAATGAATCCGTGCCGGGCCATTTTGCACAAAGCTCTCCGGCACTCGCAGGCTGGTGGGCATGCCGATCTTGCCGGCGGTGATGCGCCGGGAGGCGGCAAAGCAGTTGTTCCAGAACAACTCGATCAGGTCGCCCTCGTCCATGCCGCAGTAAGGCGCGATGTCGACCTGCAGGTTTGTCGCAGCGAGGGCATTGATGCCTTCTCGATGGGCCTGGGGCAAGGTCGGGGCAGTGAGCAGCGCCTGGGTGGAAATACGCTTCATAAATAATCTCCTTGGTGCAGCCAGCAGCAATCGTTCCGGACATCAGGCGCGGGCAGGCGACGTAGTCCGAAAGAAACGATTTAATAAAAAACCAGAATGGATCCAATCCTCTGGGCGTTAGATAAGAGGCTTGGTTAGTTGGCGTCAAGAGGCTGGACGGGGCAAACAGGGGGTTATGGAATATTCAGAAGGGTCTTACTGGGAGGGCGCTGCAAGTGCGTGCTTCAGGGTGACTTTTACCCAATGAATAAAGGGTGTTTCCTCAAAAACACTAAAGAGGCGAGTTGCCTTTCGGCAACTCTATAAAGCGAAGCTTCTTACAATGAATCGGCGCAAGTTAGTTGTTGATGAACTTGCTGAGAAACTGCCGGGTACGTTCTTCTTTCGGGTTGGCAAACAGCGCCTTGGCTTCGCCTTGTTCAACAATGACGCCCTTGTCGAAGAAGATCACCCGGTTGGCCACATCCCGGGCGAAACTCATTTCGTGGGTCACGATGACCATGGTGCGGTTTTCTTCCGCGAGGCTGCGAATGGTCGCCAGCACTTCGCCTACCAGCTCCGGGTCCAGGGCCGAAGTCGGCTCATCGAACAGGATCACCTCCGGCTCCATCGCCAGGGCCCGGGCAATGGCCACCCGTTGCTGCTGCCCACCGGAGAGGCGGCGTGGGTAGGCGTCTTCCTTGCCTGCCAGGCCGACCCGGGCCAATAGCTTGCGGCCCAGGGCATCTGCGGCGGCCCGGGGCATCTTCTTGACCACGATCGGGCCTTCGATGACGTTCTCCAGGGCCGTGCGGTGCGGGAACAGGTTGAAGTTCTGGAACACAAAACCCACGTGCTGGCGCAGGCGCCGCACCAGGCTTTGCTGTTGGTTGAGCGGGCGGCTGCTGTCGATCTCGATGTCACCGACCTTGATTCGGCCACTGGTGGGTTCTTCGAGGAAATTCAGGCAGCGCAGCAAGGTGGTCTTGCCGGAACCGCTGGGGCCGATGATGGCGACGACTTCGCCTTCCTTGACCTCAAGGTCGATCCCGTTAAGCACCACCTGACCCTTGAATTGTTTGGTCAGTTTTTCAACCACGATCATGCTTCAAGACTCCAGGTCATGCCGGTTGACTCGTGCTTCCAGGCGGTTTTGCACGTGCGCCAGGACGCTGGCAAGAATCCAGTAGATCAAGGCGGCGGACAGATACATGGTGAAAATTTCGAAGGTACGGGCCGAGACCAATTGCGCCTGGCGGAACAGCTCCGGCACCTGGATGGTGGCGGCCAGGGCGGTATCCTTGACCAGGGAAATAAAGCTGTTGCCCAGCGGCGGCAAGGCCGTGCGCATGGCCTGCGGCAGGATGGCCCGGCGCAGGGTCTGCGCACGGGTCATGCCGATACTGGCCGCAGCTTCCCACTGGCCGCGCTCGATGGAACCGATGGCGGCACGCAGGATTTCACAGGCATAAGCAGCCATGTTCAGCGAGAAGCCGATCATGGCCGCCGGGATCGGATCCAGCTCGATGCCCACTTGCGGCAAGCCGTAGTAGATCAGGAACAGCTGTACCAGCAAGGGCGTGCCGCGAAAGAACGACACGTAGACGCGGGCGGTCCAGCTCAACAGCTTGAAGCGCGACAGGCGCATCAAGGCCAGGCCGAAGCCCAGCAGCAAGCCGAAAAACATCCCGCCGAGGCTAAGGATGACCGTGAAGTACGCGCCCTTGAGCAGAAAGGGCGCGGAGTCCAGCGCGAGTTGGAAACCTGCTTCCATTATTGAGTAACGTCAGCGTTGAAGTACTTCTCGGACAGCTTCTTCAAGGTACCGTCGGCGCGCAGTTCGTCCAGAGCCTTGTTCACCGCGGCCAGCAGTTCAGGCTCGCCTTTGCGCAGGGCAATACCGGCTTCCTGACGGGAGAACGCAGCACCTGCGGCGGCGGTGTCCTTGGCTTTCTTGGCGTATTCCAGCGCGGCGAGGCGGTCGATCAGGATGGCGTCGACACGGCCGATGCGCAGGTCCTGGAACTTGGTTGGGTCATCGTTGTAGGTTTTGACGATGGCTTTCGGTTGGTTTTCCTTGAGCCATTGTTCGTAGTTGGTGCCCAGGCCCACACCGATTTTCTTGCCGGCCAGGTCGTCGGCGGTCTTGATGGTGTCGACGTTCTTCGCCAGGGTCAGCGCCTGGATCCCGGAGACGGTGTAAGGCTTGGAGAAGTCATACTTTTCCTTGCGCGCATCGGAGATGGTCACCTGGTTGACGACCGCGTCCAGGCGCTTGGATTCCAGGGCGGCGAGGATGCCATCCCACGGCGTGGCTTGCAGCTTGACCTTGACGCCCAGCTTCTTGGCCAGCGCTTCAGACAACTCGACCTCGAAACCGCTGAGCTTGCCGCTTTCGTCGACGAAGCTGAACGGCGGGTAGGTGCCTTCCAGGCCAATCTTGATTTCGCCGGCTTTCTTGATGTTGTCCAACTGCTCGCCGGCAACTGCCTGACCGAGCCACCCGGCGCCAAGCGCCAGCCCCAATGTGCCAACCAGTAACGTGCGACGGAATACGGAAATAGTCATGAAGAGCCCCTGTGTTTTTTATGTTGAGCGATGCAGGTGACGCGGTAGTCGTATCCTGCCTTAAAAGCGCGGTGTGTGGGAGCCGGGCTTGCCCGCGATTGCATCAACTCGGTGTTTTGGATCTGCCCAGTCATGCGTATCGCCATCAAGCTCGCCTACGGCGCGACTATAAAGCCGGTTTTTAAGACTTGAAAATAATATAAAATCAGATTGATATTTCTTTATGGAATATCAAAAGCTCGAATCATAAGCAAACAACGCCGGTGCGCCACCCGTGTGCAGGAAGATGATCGGCCCCTCTTCAAAGCGCTGGCGTCCAATGCCATCCAGCAACCCGGCCATGGCCTTGCCCGTGTAGACCGGGTCCAGCAGCAGGCCTTCCTGGCTGGCTACCAGCTTGATCGCCGCCAGCGTGCCGGCACTCGGCTCGCCATAACGGGGGGCGAAGTACTCGTCCCACAGGATCACCTTGAACGCGTCCGGCAGCGGCACGCCGAGCAGTTCGGCGGTACGTTCGGCCAGGCCCTGCACCTTGGGGCGCTGGGCTTCGTCGGTACGGGACACCGTTATGCCAATCACTTGCAGCTCGGGCAGTACTTCGGCCAGCGCCAGGGCCAGGCCGCTGTGGGTGCCGGCGCTGCCGGAGGCCAGGACCACGGTGGAGAACGGGATGCCGCTGTCTTCAATCTGCCCGGCCAGCTCCAGCCCGGCGCGCACGTAACCCAGGGCGCCGAGGGCGTTGGAGCCGCCGATGGGCACCAGGTACGGCTTCTTGCCGTTGCTGCGCAGGCGGTCGGCGAGGGCGTTGAGCTGGTCGTCGACGTTGTCCAGGTTCTCCACCAACTCGACCTTGGCGTCGAACAGCTCCAGCAACAGGCGGTTGCCGTTGGCCAGGTAGTTGGGGTCTTCGGTGCCCGTCGGGTTTTCCAGCAGGGCAACGCAGCCCAGGCCCAGCTTGGCGGCCAGCGCAGCGGTCTGGCGTACATGGTTGGACTGGATCGCGCCGGCGGTCACCAGGGTATCGGCACCCTGGGCCAGCGCATCGGCGGCAAGGTATTCGAGTTTGCGCAGCTTGTTGCCGCCCATCGCCAGCGGCGTGGTGTCGTCGCGTTTGACGTAGACGTCACGCCCCAGCCAGGCCGACAGCCGCTCGAGTTTTTCCAGGGCGGTGGCGCCGCCCAGCAGTTCCAGACGGTTAAAGCGGTCGAGCTGTTGTTTGATCATGGCTACGCACGGGTGGTCAGAGATGCTGGGACTATAGGCAGGCACTTTTGCGTCGGCAACCGCCAATCGCTTATGTCGACGGGTTATTAGCATTGCACTATTGGTTCTTAAGGACGCTCAGGTTCCTTGCCGTAAAGTGATGGGCATTTCGTCAGGAGTGAAGACCGTGAGTGAGCGTTCCAGTCATTGGCAATTACAGACCATCGTCAGCCAGCTGCGCAGCGCCCGGGACCAGTGGCGCACCCGCAACGGCCGGGTCAGCGGCGAGCAGGGCGGGCGCGAGCTGCCTTCACGGGAAGCCGTGGCGCAGATTCTCGAGGCGTTGTGTGGTGCTCTGTTCCCCATGCGTCTGGGGCCGGTGGACCTGCGTGAAGAAAGTGAAGACTTCTACGTCGGCCACACCCTGGATGTGGCGCTGAATGCATTGCTCGCCCAGGCGCGCCTGGAGCTGCGGTATGCCGCGCGGCAAGGTGGCCAGGATGACAGTGAAGTCGACGCCCATGCCATCCACCTGATCCAGGATTTCGCCCTGGCGTTGCCAGGCTTGCGCAGCCTGTTGGACACCGACGTGCTCGCCGCCTACCACGGCGACCCGGCGGCGCGCAGCGTGGACGAAGTGCTGTTGTGCTACCCGGGGATTTTGGCGGTGATTCACCATCGCCTGGCGCACCACTTGTATCGGGCAGGCTTGCCGTTGCTGGCGCGCATCAGCGCGGAAATCGCGCATTCGGCGACCGGGATTGATATTCACCCGGGCGCGCAGATCGGCCCGAGCTTCTTTATCGACCACGGGACGGGTGTGGTGATTGGCGAGACGGCGATCATCGGCGAGCGGGTACGGATCTACCAGGCCGTGACATTGGGCGCCAAGCGTTTCCCGGCGGATGAGGATGGGCAATTGCAGAAAGGCCATCCGCGGCATCCGATTGTCGAGGATGATGTGGTGATCTACGCCGGGGCGACGATCCTGGGGCGGATTACGATCGGCAAGGGCTCGACCATTGGCGGCAATGTGTGGCTGACGCGCAGTGTGCCGGCGGGGGCGAACCTGACCCAGGCGAATCTGCAGCATGATGATGGGACGCAGAAATAGAGCAGCGCCCTCTCTAACGATCACACAGATCCAATGTGGGAGCGGGCTTGCTCGCGAATGCGGTGTATCAGTCGCCAGA
>NZ_JBSVWQ010000211.1:0-9786 GCF_054071215.1 Pseudomonas sp. SDO5522_S412
CGCGAGCAAGCCCGCTCCCACATTTGGATCTCCGGCGCCTGCACTATTTGAGTTCGGCCAAACGCCGCTCGATAAAGCGCTTTTCGGGCACTTGCTGGGTCAATGCCAGCGCCCGTTCAAACGCTCGCCGCGCGTCCTCCACTCGCCCCAATCGCCGACAAAACTCGCCACGCGCCGAGTACGCCAGGTGATAGTCCACCAACTCCCCCCGCGCCAGAATGCCGTCCACCAATTGCAAACCGGCCTGCGCTCCATCGCGCATCGCAACGGCCACCGCGCGATTCAGCTCGATCACCGGCGATGGCATCGCTCCAAGCAACACGTCATACAGCCCGACGATCTGCGGCCAATCAGTCTCATCGGCGCTCACGGCTTCAGCGTGTACCGCCGCAATCGCTGCTTGCAGGCTGTAGGGCCCGAAGCGGCGTGTGGTCAGGGATTTCTCCACCAGGGCGCATCCTTCAGCAATCAACGACGCATCCCACAGCGAACGGTCCTGCTCATCCAGCAGCACCAATTCGCCGCCCGCCGAGGTGCGTGCCGGGCGCCGGGACTCGTGGAGCAACATCAGCGCCAGCAAGCCCATCACTTCCGGTTCCGGCAACAACTCCATCAGCAAACGGCCCAGGCGAATCGCTTCGCGGGTCAGGTCTTCACGGGTCAGGTCGGCGCCCATGGACGCCGAATAGCCTTCGTTGAACACCAGGTAAATCACCCGCAGCACACTGTCCAGGCGCTCGGGCAACTCCGCCAGGGATGGCACCTGATAGGGGATCTTCGCTTCGCGGATCTTGCCCTTGGCCCGCACGATGCGCTGGGCGATGCTAGTGGGCGTGGCGAGAAACGCCCGGGCGATTTCCTCGGTGGTGAGGTCGCAGATCTCACGCAAGGTCAGCGCCGCCTGGGCATCCGCCGCCAGCGCCGGGTGGCAGCAGGTGAAGATCAGGCGCAAGCGGTCGTCTTCCACGTCTTCAACGCTCCAGTCTGCCGCTTCCAGCGCATCGGCTTGCGCCTGCAACAACGGGGTAAAACGCGCCTGGCGACGTAAACGGTCGATGGCCTTGAAGCGCCCGGTCGAGACCAGCCAGGCCCGGGGGTTATCCGGCACACCGTCCTGCCCCCAGCGCTCGACTGCGACGAAGAACGCCTCGTGCAAGGCTTCTTCAGCCAGGTCGAAATCGCCAAGCAAGCGAATCAGGGTCGCCAGGATGCGCCGCGATTCGCTGCGATAAACCGCTTCAACCCGGGCCTGCACCGTCAATCGCGCAGGCCTTCGGTCACCAGCGTCACCAGCCGGTCGAGGCTCTGTCCCCAGCCCTCGTGAAAGCCCATGGCTTCGTGGGCCTGCTTGGTTTCGGCGCTCCAGTGCATGGCGCGGGCGGTGTACAGGGTTTTGCCGTCGACGTCTTCAAAGGTAACTTCTGCGGTCATGAATGGCTGGCCCGAAGGGATCCAGCCGGGGGTGAAGGCGTCGGTAAACACCAGCCGACTGGGGGCGGTAATCTCCAGGAATACGCCCTGGGTTGGGTATTCGCTGCCGTCCGGCGCGCGCATCAGCGTGCGAAATTGCCCACCCACCCAAAGGTCCATTTCGCACTCGGGAGTGGTCATGCCGTGTGGGCCCCACCACTGCTGCAACAAGGCCGGCTCGGTCCAGGCGCGAAACACGCGGCTGCGAGGGGCATCAATCAAGCGACTGATGGACAGTTCAAATTCGGCGGGTTTGGGTTGAATGCTCATGGGAAACCTCCTGGGTTTTATTGTTGTGATCAGAGATTCAATTCACGCACGGGGCGCACTTCCACACTGCCGACCCGGGCGGCCGGTATGCCGCCGGCCACCTGGATCGCTTCATTCAGGTCCTTGGCTTCGATCAGGTAAAACCCGGCGAGCTGCTCCTTGGTTTCGGCAAACGGCCCGTCGGTGATCGACAACTTGCCATTGCGCATGCGCACGGTGGTGGCGGTGCTCACCGACTCCAGCGGCTCGGCGGCGAGCATGCGCCCGCTGGCCTGCACGGACTGGCCATAGGCGAAACATTCCGGGTCCTTGGGGCTGTCGGGCGAATCGTGCAGCACCTGTTCGTTGCTATAGATCAGGCAGAGGTATTTCATGGGATTCTCCGTTTTCGGACAACTGACTATAGTTCGCGGCGCTCAAGGTTTCAGGTCGAACAGACCGGCGCCGGTTTCCATGTCGAACGGTGCCGACCAATGTTCATGCACCACTTTCCACTCGCCGCCAACGCGCTGGTAGCCGGCGCTGACGCGCATCCAGCAGGTCTTGAGTACGCCGTCGGGCCCGGTGCCGCCACAGTGCGCGAGCCAGTGGGCAAAGGCGCTGTTATCGCCGGCGACGATACGCATCTCATGGAAGTCAAAGACCCCAGGGCCCGGGCAGAACTCCATGCACGCCTTCCAGTGCGCCTGATAGGCGGCCTTGCCCTTGAACTGCAGGGCGCTAACGGCGTCGAACGCGACGATATCGTCTGCGTAAAAGCTGACTATTTTCTCGACATCCTTGGCGGTGACCGCCTGTTTCCATTGTTCGATCAAGCTGCTGATTGCGGTGCTCATGGCGATACTCCTTGCGGGAAAAATCACGGAAGACACCCTTAGTCGACTGAGCCCCAGGCCAATCGACAGTCCCGCAAAAAATAATTGCGACTACCGCAAACCCGCTAGAATCCGCGCTTCTTTGTAGGATTTCGGATGCTACGCCGATGGAAACCCGCCTCGTCGCCTATCAGACGTTGACTGCCCTGCAACAACAGCAACTCAACGCCCTGGAAGTGCATCCCGAACAACTGGGTTTTTCCGGCGATATCTACTGTGCGCTGAACACCCTGCTGGTCAATCCGAATCCCGGCGTGGCAGGCTTTGCGTTACTCGCCGACGAGATTCCCGTGGCCTTCCTGCTGCTCAAACGCCCACCCTGCCTGCCCCATTGGGCGGATGAACACAGCGCCACGCTGCACGCGTTGCAAGTCGATCGCCATCAGCAAGGCCTGGGGTTTGGCAAAGCCTGCCTGCAAGCCCTCCCCGCCGCCGCGCGCCTGGTTTGGCCGCAGATCAAGGCGCTGGAGCTGTCGGTGGACACGGACAATGTGGCGGCGATGGGGCTGTATTTGCAGCAGGGTTGGGTGGACAGCGGGGAGGCGTATAAGGGGCGGATTGGGTATGAGCGCCGGTTGGCGTGGGTGTTTTAAACAATAAGGAGCTGGTGAAGATGCTAACAACCCTGGAACAACTCGAATCCCTCTACGGCCTGCCCCACGAACGGGCCGTGCGCAAGGAAATCCCGTTTCTCAACGAGGATTACCAGGCCATGGTCCGCGCGTCACCCTTGGTGGTGGTGAGTTCATCCGGCCCGGACGGCATCGACGGTTCGCCCCGTGGCGACGTGCCAGGTTTTGTACGAATCATCGACGAGCGCACGTTGGCGATTCCGGATCGGCCGGGGAATAACCGCCTCGACACCCTGCGTAATCTGGTGGTGGACCCGCGTATAGCGTTGCTGTTCATCATCCCGGGCATTGGCGAGACGTTGCGGGTCAATGGCCGGGCGCAGATTTCCATCGAGCCTGAGTTGCTGGAGAGCTTTGCGGTAAATGGCAAAGCGGCCCGTTCGGTGATTCTGGTGCAGGTGGAGGCGGCATATTTTCATTGCTCCAAAGCCTTTGTGCGCTCCGATTGCTGGAACCCGGAAAAGCATCTGGATCGCTCGGCACTGCCCTCCGCCGGGGCGTTTCACAAGCGCTTGAATGATGGCGCGTTCGACGCCGAAGCCTATGACCGCGAGATGCCGGAGCGGGTCAAGGCCACGCTGTATTGAGAGGCCATTGCAGGAGCGAACGTGCTCGCTCCTGCCGGTGGCGCGGTCAGGCGGATTCGGCGTTGATGGGGATCCAGATTTCCACGGAGCCCGTGCCTTTACCCACATCGAAATCGGCGCTGTAGCGCTCAAAATCAGCCCCGACCACCTTGTACCCGGAGGCCGGCAGCCATTCGAACATGATGCGTTCATAGGTCTGCGCCAGCGCCTGCACCGGGCCAAAATGCGGGAACACGGCATAGCGATGGGCCGGGATTTCAATCGACTGGAAGTTGCTCGGTACATCGCCCTTGGCCGGGACTTCAACGCCGGCCAGGTAGTCAAATTCATCGTGTTTGGCGTTGTAGCACACGCCATAGGTCACGCCGCCGACGCGTTTCTTGATCTCTGTGAAGCAGCTGTCGAACAGCTCCCACAACTTGGGAATATCGCCAATCGTGGCCTTTGAATAACGCCCTTGCACACCCGCGATCACCAGGGCCTTGCCCTCTTCCATGCGCGGCTGTAACGGCAGTTTTGTCTGTTGATCCATCTGAACAGTCTCCTTCTCATGAGGGAACAAACCCGCGTCGAGTATAGGGGCATATCCCCGTCGCACTCCAAGCAGAAATTTTTCCCACAGCATCTGGACAATTGGCCATCACCGACCGTATTGTCTGCCCCGCAGGCCACCGCAGTGGCCGACGTCGCTCGGACGGTTCCGGGCGCTTACGTATTTCGAGGCAACAATGGCCGAACCCCATTCGCCGCGCCGCTTTGCGCGCATAGATCGACTCCCCCCTTACGTGTTCAATATCACTGCCGAGCTGAAGATGGCTGCGCGTCGGCGCGGCGAAGACATCATCGACTTGAGCATGGGTAACCCGGACGGCGCCACTCCACCGCACATCGTGGAAAAAATGGTCACCGTCGCCCAACGCGAAGACACCCACGGTTACTCCACTTCCAAAGGCATTCCGCGGCTGCGCCGGGCGATTTCGCGCTGGTACAAAGACCGCTACGAAGTGGACATCGACCCGGAAACCGAAGCCATCGTGACCATCGGTTCCAAGGAAGGCCTGGCGCACTTGATGCTGGCCACCCTGGACCAGGGCGACACGGTGCTGGTGCCCAACCCCAGCTACCCGATTCACATCTACGGTGCCGTGATTGCCGGCGCCCAGGTGCGTTCGGTGCCGCTGATTCCGGGGGTGGACTTCTTCGCTGAACTGGAACGTGCGATTCGTGGCTCGATCCCCAAGCCGAAGATGATGATCCTCGGCTTCCCGTCCAACCCCACCGCACAGTGCGTGGAACTGGACTTCTTCGAACGGGTGATCGCCCTGGCCAAGCAGTACGACGTGCTGGTGGTGCATGACCTGGCCTACGCCGACATCGTCTACGACGGCTGGAAAGCTCCGTCGATCATGCAAGTACCGGGGGCCAAGGACATCGCGGTGGAGTTTTTCACCCTGTCCAAGAGCTACAACATGGCCGGCTGGCGCATCGGTTTCATGGTGGGCAACCCGGAACTGGTCAACGCCCTGGCGCGGATCAAGAGCTACCACGACTACGGCACGTTCACCCCGCTGCAAGTGGCGGCGATTGCGGCGCTGGAAGGCGATCAGCAGTGCGTGAAAGACATTGCCGAGCAGTACCGTCAGCGCCGTAACGTGCTGGTGAAAGGCCTGCATGAGCTGGGCTGGATGGTGGAGAACCCGAAGGCGTCGATGTACGTCTGGGCGAAGATTCCCGAGGCGTACGCCGCGATGGGGTCGCTGGAGTTTGCCAAGAAGCTGCTGCTTGAGGCGAAGGTGTGTGTGTCGCCGGGGATTGGCTTTGGTGAGTATGGTGACGACCACGTGCGCTTTGCACTGATCGAAAACCAGGACCGGATTCGCCAGGCGGTGCGGGGCATCCGGGCGATGTTCCGGGCGGATGGGCTGGTCAAGAAAGCTGACGCCTGACCCGATCCAACGGCAGGAATGATCGTTCCCACGCTCTGCGTGGGAATGCCGCCTTGGACGCTCTGCGTCCGCTTGTGACGCGGAGCGTCACAGGATGCGTTCCCACGCGGAGCGTGGGAACGATCACTTACCGCCTAGACCACCAGCGACAGCAACATGATAAAGCCCAACGCCACTACCGACAGGATGGTCTCCATCGCTGTCCAGGTCTTGAACGTCTCGGCCACGGTCATATTGAAGTACTGCTTCACCAGCCAGAACCCCGCATCGTTGACGTGAGATAGCACCAGCGAGCCCGCCCCCGTCGCCAATACCAGCAACTCGCGGTTCACCCCCGGAATCATCCCCACCACCGGCACTACAATGCCGGCACCGGTAATGGTCGCCACCGTCGCAGAACCGGTAGCCACACGAATCACCGCCGCCACCAGCCAGGCCAGCAAGATCGGGTTGATCTGCGCAGTCACCGCCATATGGCCGATCACATCACCCACGCCGCTGGTCACCAGCATCTGCTTGAAGCCACCACCGGCGCCGATGATCAGGATGATCGCTGCAGTCGGCGCCAGGCTGGCGTCGAGCAGTTTGAGGATTTGCTTGGAGCCAATGCCCTGGCGATGGCCAAAGGTGTACAGCGACAACAGCAAGGCCAGCAGCAAGGCGGTGATCGGGTGACCGATCATGTCCATCCAGTTGCGGATCACATGGCCGTCCGGCAGGGCGACGTCGGCGAAGGTTTTCAGCAGCATCAGGAACACCGGCAACAGCACGGTGATCAGGGTGATGCTGAAGCTCGGCAGGGTCTTGGATTCCGGTTGCTCACTGGCCAGTTGGTCTACCAGTTCCTGGGACGGGTTGCCCGGGATGTACTTGGCGATAAACGAACCGTAGAGCGGGCCGGCGATGATCGCCGTAGGCAGCGCGACGATCAGGCCGTAGAGAATGGTCTTGCCGATGTCGGCACCGAACACGCCGATCGCCAGCAGCGGGCCCGGGTGCGGTGGCACCAGGCCGTGCACCGCCGACAGGCCGGCCAGCAGCGGAATGCCGATCTTGATCAGCGACACACCGGTACGGCGCGCAACGATAAACACCAGCGGGATCAGCAACACAAAACCGATCTCGAAGAACAGCGGAATGCCCACCAGGAACGCGGCGAACATCATTGCCCACTGCACCTTCTCCTTGCCGAAGGCCCGCACCAGGGTTTGCGCGATCTGATCGGCACCGCCGGAATCGGCCATCATCTTGCCGAGCATCGTACCCAGCGCGAGGATAATCCCGACAAAGCCGAGCACCCCGCCGAAGCCGTCCTGGAAGGCCTTGATGATCTTGTCCACGGGCATGCCCGAGGTCAGGCCGAGAAAGCCTGCCGCGATGATCAGGGCAATGAACGGGTGGACTTTGAACCGGGTGATCAACACGATCAGGCCGATGATGGTCACCACTGCATCGAGCAGCAGATAGGTATCGTGGGACAAGCCAAACATGGGGGTCTCTCCTGTTTGTTGTTGTTATTAAAGCCGGTAAAAAATTCAGTGCAGGCGGACAGCGCTATCTTGTCCGGCAAAAAATTATTTGTTTGGTTCAAAGCCGTGTTCGAGCCACCAGGCATTGGTTTGCTCGGCCAGTTCTTCAACGCTGTCTTCACTGGCGTTCAGCGCCAGGGTCAACGGCTCGCCCACCGGGGATTCCAGGGTGGCGAACTGGCTGTCTATAAGGCTGGCCGGCATGAAATGGCCGGGGCGATGGGATACACGGTCGGCGGCGACTTCGCGGGTCAGCTCCAGAAACACAAACCCCAGGCCCGGCGCGGCTTCGCGCAGGTGGTCGCGGTATTTCTTCTTCAGGGCCGAACAGGTGAGCACCGGATGCTCGCCGGCCTTGAGCGAGCGGCGCAGCTCATCGCACAGGATGTCGAGCCAGCCGGCGCGGTCTTCGTCGTTAAGGGGATGGCCGGCGCTCATCTTCTCGATGTTCGCGGCGGGGTGAAAGCTGTCGCCTTCGATGGCAGTGGCGCCGTTCAGCAGGCACAGGGCCTCGCTGACGCTGGACTTGCCACAGCCGGAAACACCCATGATCACGAGGGCAGTAACAGGTTGACTCATGAAACACCTCAAGACGCAGATAGCGCTACCTTTGCACGCTGTAAGGCTAGTGCAAAAACAGGCTTTTCCCGCGCCGTCTTGTCATTTTTATGGAGTGACGCGTGCATCTGCTCCAAAGGTTTGAACGGGAACAGGCATCCCGACGTTCAAGAATTTGCAGGGTCTTGGAGACAGCGCTACCTTAGTGCCTCGATTTTTGTTTGGCAAGCCGCCTGATGACTCCCAAGAACGATAAAAATACCCGCACCACGGGCCGCCCTACCCTCAATGAAGTGGCCCGCCTGGCTGGCGTCAGCCCGATTACCGCCTCCCGGGCCTTGCGCGGCATCAGCACCGTGGCCACCGAACTGGTGGAAAAAGTGCAAAAAGCCGCCGCCGAACTGAGCTACGTGGTCAACCCGGCCGCCCGTGCCCTGGCATCTGCCCAGAGCCAGTCGGTGGTGGTGTTGGTGCCGTCGCTGTCCAACCTGCTGTTTATCGAAACCCTGGAAGCCATCCACCAGGTGCTGCGGCCCAAGGGCTTTGAAGTGCTGATCGGCAACACCCACTATTCCCGCGACGAAGAAGAAGACCTGCTGCGCAACTACATGGCCTACCAGCCACGGGGCTTGCTGCTGACCGGGTTTGACCGTACGGAAAGCGCCCGGCGCATGGTGGAATCGAGCAATGTGCCGTGTGTGTACATGATGGACCTGGACCCGGGCGCCGGACTGAACTGCGTAGGATTTTCGCAGTTGAACGCCGGGGAAACGGCGGCAGCGCATTTGATCTCACGGGGGCGCAAGCGGTTGGCCTACATTGGCGCGCAACTGGACCAGCGTACGTTGTTGCGCGGTGAAGGCTTTCGCCGGGCGTTGCAGCAGGCGGGGTTGTACGACCCGGCGCTGGAAGTGCTGACGCCACGGCCATCGTCGCTGGGCCTGGGTGGTGAATTGTTCCTGCAGTTGCTGGCCAGCCATCCGGATGTGGACGCGATCTTCTTTGGCAACGACGACCTGGCTCAAGGTGCGCTGCTGGAAGCGCTGCGCCATGGCATCAAGGTGCCGGAGCAGATCTCGGTGCTGGGCTTCAACGACCTGCCGTCTTCCTCGTTCATGGTGCCGCGTTTGAGCAGCATCAGCACCCCGCGTGAAGCCATTGGCCGGCGGGCAGCCGAGCATTTGTTGACGGTGATGGCCGGCAACAAGATCGCCCGGCCGGTGGTGGACATGGGGTTTGAGTTGAAGGTGCGCGAGAGTACCTAGGCGGTAGCTGTAGGAAGTGGCTGGTGTTGATGGCAGCGCCTTGCTCCGTTACCTACAGGTACGTCAGAATCCGCCGGCTTGTGCGCCTGGGTAGGGCTCTCTAAGGTTGCCCGGTCGCTGAATTTCTCAGTGATCGGGTTTAGTAGCCCGAGCAACCCCTCACAAATGTGCATGAGCTTCATCTATCGGACTTACCTGTCTGTGCTTGATGGTGGCTGTGCGCAGGGCGCCCTCGTGGCGCGCCGGGTTTTGTGAGGGTCTACCGGTCTACTAACCTGCGTGCAGCCGCCACCCTTTCGTTTAGTAGCGATCAGGTGGTGGCCCAGTTAGAGAACTCACCTATGTTCAAAGCAACTCCAAATCCTCCCGCCTTATTCACCGTCAGCCCCGACGCCAGCAGCGAAAGCCTGATCGCCAACAGCTACGAGACGTTTTCCTCGGTCAGCACGTTATTGCTCGACCTGTCTGATGAACTCACCGGCAAAGACCGCGACACCGCATTGGCGATTCACCAGTTGAGTGAGTTGGGCGTATTGCTGATGGGCAAGCTGATGGACCTGGAATCACCACTGATCTAACAGACCGCACGCGGTCAAACTGTGGGAGCGGGCTTGCTCGCGAATGCGGTGTGTCAGCCGAGCTTTCCATCACTGA